>NZ_JBXWRJ010000013.1:0-134400 GCF_059612845.1 Ruegeria sp. YKSE079
TCACTCACGCGGCATGGCTGGATCAGGGTTGCCCCCATTGTCCAAGATTCCCCACTGCTGCCTCCCGTAGGAGTCTGGGCCGTGTCTCAGTCCCAGTGTTGCTGATCATCCTCTAAAACCAGCTATAGATCGTAGGCTTGGTAGGCCATTACCCCACCAACTACCTAATCTAACGCGGGCCGATCCTTCTCCGATAAATCTTTCCCCCAAAGGGCGTATACGGTATTACCCCCAGTTTCCCGGGACTATTCCGTAGAGAAGGGCACGTTCCCACGCGTTACTAACCCGTCCGCCGCTCACCCCGAAAGGCGCGCTCGACTTGCATGTGTTAGGCCTGCCGCCAGCGTTCGTTCTGAGCCAGGATCAAACTCTCAAGTTGAAAAGCACTTACATGCTTGTCCTTGACGTTCGAACCTCTGCACATCTCATCTGGTGGCTAAACCAGATGAAGTCATCTGTTTGATGTACACAGATCTCCTAAGAAATCAGTGAACCACTCAAACAGTGAAGCTGACACTCAATCATCGGGTCTCCCCTATGAGCGCGATATACAGACATTCAATCCGTCGAAACAGACCAAACCGCCCACATATCTCTTCAGTTATCCATCAATGTCAAAGAACACAGGCCCCGAAAGACCCAGAGACAAAAACCAACCGGCGCACCCTAAATTCCCGGTGCAACCCGCCCATCATCGCCTCAGTTTGTCGCCTCGCTTCGCAGCCAATCCAGAACTCAATCCGTCCCAGCCGCTCCATCCAGCCCCCCAACAGCACCTCAGCGCCGCCGGTGAGGGGCGTTCTAGGCCCAACCTCAAATCACCGCAAGCACAAAATCAACAAAATCCAAAAAAAATACAAAACCCCAATAAATCAACCTGTTTTCAACACCTTACAAGAAATACACCCGCCCAAATCAAACCAAAAAAACAAACACCACAAACACACATCCCAAAAAATAACAAAACAAAACCCCAAACAATCGGACTCGCCCAAGGTTATCCACAGACTCGCGGGGGGGGGGCGCCAGTTCAAGGGCTTGATTCACCGGTCAGGCAACAGCCCTCTTTCGACCCGACGACAAGCGCAACAGTAACAGGCCGGTCACGAGACCCAGATAAATCAGAGGTTCGATCTGGAAACCTTTCACCAGCATCACGTAATGCACAACTCCAAGCAATACTGCGGGGTAAACCAGTCGGTGCAATCCGCGCCATTTGGGGCCCAGCCTGCGCACCGACCAGTTGTTGGATGTCACCGCCAAGGGCAGCAGCAGGACAAAGCCCGCCATGCCGACCGTGATGTAGGGTCGCTTGAGGATGTCCGCCCAGATCTGGGTCAGGATCTGCACGTCCAGAACCAGCCAGACCAGCAGATGGCAGCACACGTAGTAAAAGGCGAGCACCCCTATGGCGCGCCGGAACTTCATCAGGTTCAGCCCCAGCCAACGGCGTAGAGGCGTCACAGCCAGACCGGCGATCAGCAATTGCAGCGCCAATTCGCCCAGTTTGTGCTCCAACTCCTTGATTGGCTCGACCCCAAGCCCGCCGGTGGCACCCAGATACAGGAGCCAAGGCGCGGGCAACACACCGACCAGATAGATCAGCCACACCGGAACGCGGCGGAGATATGTGTTCAGAACATCCATGGCGTCAGAAGTATTTCGCCAGATCCATACCATCGTAAAGTCCCGCGACCTCTTGTTCGTAGCCGTTGAACATAAGCGTAGGCACTCGTTTGGCAAACAGTCCACCGCCAATCTTACGTTCGGTCGCCTGACTCCAGCGCGGGTGATTCACATTTGGATTCACATTGCTGTAAAAGCCATACTCGTTCGGAATGGACATGTTCCAGCTGGTAGGTGGCTCGACGTCGGTCAGGGTGATCCGCACGATCGACTTGATCGACTTGAAGCCATATTTCCATGGAACAACCAGCCGCAAAGGCGCGCCATTCTGATTGGGCAACGGTTTGCCATAAATACCGGTGGCCATCAATGTCAGCGGGTGCATCGCCTCGTCCAGCCGCAATCCTTCGCGATAAGGCCAGTCGAGCACCGGGTAGCGCGTGCCAGGCATCTCTTCGGGACGATAGAGGGTTTCGAAGGCCACGTATTTCGCACCTTCCTGCACGCCTGCCAAGTTCAGCAGATCGGCCAGTTCGAATCCGTTCCAGGGCACCACCATGGACCACGCCTCTACACAGCGAAACCGATAGATACGTTCTTCGATCGTCATTTCGGACATCACATCCTTGAACGAGTAATCTCCGGGTCGGTCCACCAAACCGTCAATCTTGATCGTCCAGGGATCGGTGGTCAGAACGCTTGCATAAGCTGCCGGGTCACCCTTGCCGGTGCCGAATTCATAATAGTTGTTATAACCGGTGATCTCTTCCCAGCTGTTCGGCTCTAGCGCGTCCGCTGCCGCAGGACGGCCCAGTGTGGCCGCGATACCAAGCCCCGCGGCGCCCGCGATAAACCGTCTTCGGTTCAGGAACGCAGCCTCGGGGGTCACATCAGTGAGGCTCAGGTCATTTTGCCAGCGATGGGCCATTTCAGTCTCCGGTCAATTCACATGTTTTCGATTTAGGCGTGATCAATCAAGTGCGCAAAGCAACTCCACTCACATTCACGGCATGGAATTGTAACTTGGGAGAATCTCGTTCATGGGAATCGAGCGCCCGTTGTCCTGCATGATCCGGACATGGCGGCGGCGCATCTGGCGCGGTTCACTTACACCAACTGAATGCGCAATGATTTCCACTTCGTGAGTGATCTCTTTGGCATAAGACGCCACGCGTTTGCTTTTCTTCTGCGGGACAAGCCCTTTCTGAAAGCGTGGATCATGGGTGGTTATTCCCGTGGGACAGGTATTGCGATTGCATTTGAGGGCCTGGATGCATCCCAGAGAAAACATGAATCCGCGCGCTGAGGTGACAAAATCAGCCCCGGCCGCCAGAGCCCAGGCGACGTCCGATGGGTTGATCAGCTTGCCGCTGGCAATGATCCGGATACGGTCCTTGAGACCGTGTTCGTCGCGCAGATTGGTGATCAGGGGCAAAGCCTCGCGCACGGACATACCGACGAGGTCGATCAGCGGCATCGGCGCCGCACCGGTGCCGCCCTCACCGCCGTCGATGGTTATGAAATCAGGGGCGCAGTCGGTACCGCGCGCATTGATTGCCGCAAAGAATTCCCGAAACACGTCCTCGGTTCCGACCACGGTCTTGATTCCCACCGGCTTGCCGGTGACTTCTCGGACCCGTACGATCAGGTTCAACAGATCTTCGATATTGGAAACGTCGGGGTGCCGGTTCGGCGACAGGCTGTCCTGCCCAATGGGTATTCCGCGAATGGAGGCGATTTCTTCGGTAATCTTAGCTGCAGGCAGGATGCCGCCCTTGCCGGGTTTGGCCCCCTGGGCCATCTTGATCTCGAACATCCGCACAGTGTCATTCGCGGCCACTTCACGCAGCTTGTTATCGCTGAGCAACCCGTGTTCGTCGCGCACACCATATTTTGCGGTTCCGATCTGGAAAACGATGTCGCAACCGCCTTGCAGGTGATAGGGGCTGAGGCCGCCTTCGCCGGTGTTGAGCCAGATCCCGGCTTTCTTTGCGCCATAGCTCAGCGCCTGCACGGCGGGTTTCGACAAGGCTCCATAGCTCATGCCGGAGATGTTGAAGAATGACGGCGCGAGATAGGGGACGCGCGCGGTCGGGCCGATCAGGAGCGGCGCGGTTTTTGCGGCGTCGTCGTCCAGCGTGGGAAAGGGCGCGTTGACGAAAATCGGCGTGCCCGGAATGCTGAGATTGCGGGTTGAGCCAAAGGCAACGGTGTTGTCCTTGCCGCCCGAGGCGCGACCGACCCAATCCCTTTGTGCCCTGTTGAACGGAAGTTCTTCGCGATCCATGGCAAAGAAGTATTGCCGAAAGAATTCTCCTAATTCTGTGAAAATATTACGAAATCTTCCGATAATCGGATAATTCCTGCGGATCGCATCCGTGGTCTGGAACCGGTCGATACAGAACAGGACAAAGGCGGCAAGCACGAAGAGACCTACTGTTGCTGCAAAGGCAAAGGCCATTACTTCGATTGCATTCATCGCAAAACCCATGCGAAAACTCCGATATGTTGATGTGGGGCAAGGACGGCCCGAAATTTCAGCTCAAACTGATCATTGGAATGCCAGGTGGCAAGCCACGACTGATCACAAAAGGAGAATGACTTTGAAACAGTTTTTCCTGACAACAAGCCTTATTTTGATGACTCAGACAGCTCAGGCACAGGATATGGTGAGTTACGCGACCCCGGATAGCTTTGACGATGTGTCTTTCGCGGTGGAAAGCGCCATCGTGGGTCAAGGGCTGGTGGTCGACCATATCAGTTATGTCGGTGACATGCTGGAGCGCACGCGCGAAGATGTGGGATCGGACAAGGTTCTGTTTACAAAGGCAAATGTTTATTCGTTTTGCTCTGCCTCCCTGTCCCGCAAGGTGATGGAGGCCGACCCGATGAACATCGCCTTTTGCCCCTATGACATCTTTGTCGCCGAGTTGGCGGACAAGCCAGGAGAGGTGATTGTCGGCTACCGGAGTTTCCCGGAAGGCCCGATGCAGGAGGTTCAGGCGTTTTTGGACGGAATCGTGCGGGATGCCGTCGGCGACTAGATGTACCCGCGATCTGTACGAATTGTACCGGCTTCGGGACCCCTCTTGTGCGAAATGTACAAGAGAATCCGAGCGTAAGCCCGATGCCGCAACCTCAATCCGGCGGCTCGAAGACCCGGCGCAGCAGGTCGGTGTCGAGATAGGCGGTGATTTCGGTGATCCGGTCACCGGGCATGACCATCGCCCAACAATAGGTTTGGTCATAGCAGATGCCGGTCGTTGTCACGCCGCGGCTGGTGAAGCGCAGGAACAGCTTGTCGCCCTCGCCCGCAAGATCGACAAATGTCGTCTTCAGCGGCCCGTCGAGAATGGACAGCAACGGGCCAAACGCGTTGTCGATGAGCGCCTGTTTGGAGTGGTAGGTGCCAGAGACAGAGGTGGTGCCGATCACTGTCCAGGTCACGTCGTCGGCGATCATGTCAAAGAACGGTCGGCTGTCGCCGCTTTCCCATGGCCGGAACGCCTCGCGCAGGCGGCGCTTGTTGGCTTCGGTTTTCGACATGGAGAGAGTTTAGGCCAAACACGGCGCGAATGCCACGCATGTCGCGTTCAGTGCCGGCGCGATACCTGCGACGCCAAGCCCGCCAGCGCGGCGATGATTGAGATCAAGGCAAATTGCGGGGCCTTGCGTTAAGGTCCGGGTGATTTTTGGAAACCATGGCCTGTATTTCAGAAAGGATTCACGATGATGAGACTGCCCCTGATCGCGCTTGCGATTTGTGCCCCTGCCCTCGGCTTTGCCGAGAACGTTACGATCGGAAACCTTGTTCGGGCCGAATCCGATACCATGATCCGCGCCAACTTGGCGAGCAACGGCGTAGGCATTGGAGAGATTCTTCACGAGCGCAATCCCGTATCGGCGGAAAACCCGCAACCGATCATCCGCGCCAATCAGGACACGCTTTATTCGGCCGTCGTGCTGGATCTCTCAAAACCGGTGACAATCACGCTGCCCAACGCCGATGGCCGCTTTCAATCCATGCTGGTGATCAACCAGGATCACTATAGTTACGTCGAGGCAACGCCCGGGACCTATGAACTGACCGAAGACGAGGTGGGCACGCGCTTTGCCTTTGTCCTGTTCCGGACCTTTGTCGACGCGGCCAATCCTGGTGATCTGTCTGTGGCGCACGACATGCAGGATGCCATCGCGTTGAGCGGCGGAGGCGACGGCCCGTTCGATGCACCTGACTGGGATCTTGAAAGTCTGGCCCAGGCGCGGAAAGCGGTGAACGATCTGGCCAGCGCAGTCGGATTTGACGTCAGCCGCGCCTTTGGCCGCAGGAACGAGGTCGACCCCATCGACCACATGGTCGGCGCGATTGCCGGTTGGGCCGGGCAACCGGCCACGACGGCCTCTGCCGTCATCGGCAGCGTTGAGGCGAATGACGGCACCATTCCGCACGCGGTCACGGTCAGGGATGTGCCGGTCGACGCGTTCTGGTCTGTCACGGTCTATAACGCGGACGGTTATCTGGAACCAAATGCACTTGGGCGCAACAGCTTCAACAACACATCGGCAATGCCGAACGATGACGGGTCTTACACCCTGCACTTTGGCGGTTGTGACGACGGGCGGGTGAACTGCATCCCGATAACGCCCGGCTGGAACTATACGGTGCGCCTGTATCAGCCACGGCAGGAAATCCTTGACGGAAGCTGGACCTTCCCCGAGATCGAACCCGTTGGGTGATCATCCGCATTCGGCATGGTGTGACAGGCAGATCGTTGAATTCATCGAGCAACAGGTTCAGTGCCTGGCGGAGTCCCGATCAACGGCTCAAATACGGTGTCGGTGAACCCGTTCCCTTTGTGTCTACCTGTCAGGTTGTCGGTTCCGCCATCTGTCGGATCAGATCGTCCGACAGCCTGGCTTCGAAATCCACGGCATCGACCGGACCGTTCTTTCGCAACACAGCGTCAATCAGGACACTGGTCAGTTCCGGAACGCAGGCTGACATCCGATCCACAAATTGCTTGCCGGTTGCCGTGACGTGACCCTGCGCGTTGCCGATGTTGACCGGGCAGGACACACCGATTGCGGGACCTGCATCGAGTTCGGTCGTCATTTTGTGGATGGTCATGCGGGTCCAGGGATCGTCACGGTCCTGCAGGTCGCGAAAGGGTTGCGCCCCCGCGCCGTGCCCCCCTGGCAGGTCGGCGGGGTGGAAATTGATGACGCCGTATTTCGGCACCGACAAAAGACCATCGTCAAAAAGCTGACCGCAGCCGCAGACGAGGATGAGGTCAGGCGCCCAGGTCTTGAGTTGCTGGCGGAACCAGTCGATCTTGAGTTCGCCGGTATAGACGGACAGACCGGCCTGAAGCCCGGTTTCAATGACCTCGGCCGTCATCTCGAACCGCTCATGTGCGTCGAAGAATCGCCAGAGGCGTTTGTGCATGCTGAGCTTGGCGGACTCTTCGACCGCGTCGTCGGTGCAGACCGCGACAAGCCGCAGGTCTTTGGGCCGCGCCCGTTCGAACGCAATTAAAGACTCAAGCATCCGTGCCCCGAACTGATACGCGGCGACGGCCAGAACAGAAAGTCTGGCTTCATCGCGTGCTCTGGCCTCTGCCGCGGCGGGCAGTATCAATTCACCCCATCGAGATCCGGGAATGTCCTGAAATACCCGCCCCGGCAAATCGTGACGCAGCTTTCGGTTCAGCCGCTGTTGATCGAAGGCCGTCGTCATCTGAGGTCAGCCCCCTGACTGGAACCCTGCCCGGCTTCGGCGATCCTGGTACTGTTCCCGAACGCCGCCTTTTGCAGGAATTCGAAGCGCCAGACGATCTGCAGCGGTTTGCCGATGCAATAGGCTTTGCGGCGGTAGAACTTTCCGCCCAGCGCGCCAAGCCCGCCGGTGCAGGCGCGATACCGTTCGGCGGCCCTTTCGCCGATGTCGTCCTGCATCAGCATGGTGACCACGGCCCGGTAGCCGTAACGCTCGGCCCGAACGCACGCGGTGACGGATTCCTCGGACGCGCCGCTTGCACGGTTGCATTCTGTCGCAATGAAATCCCGCACCCGGGGCGGTACCGGGATGTCCGGATCAGGCCACCGTATTTCGGCAAACGCCAGCCCCGGCAAAACGCCCAGACTCAGGAATATGATCGCAAAACGTCGCATGTTTCGCCTCCTGCCGCTCGGCCCCATCCTAGCACAAGAGGATCACGGTGTCCGTTCAAGTATCAGTCTTGAGGCGGACCCCTTCGCGGGCGACGGTCGGCTGGCGTTTGGTGGGCTGCAAGCTATGCCGCTGTGGCAGAGGTGGTTGCTTCTTCCCACTGCGCGACCACTTCATCTGCGGTCAGGAACTGGTTTTCCGGGTCCGTCGCATACCAAGTTTCAAAATACTCGAGACCACTGTCATGGCCCTCTTGGGTGAAGGCCTGCAAACAGTCAGTGACCCAGACGAGGTTGAAACCCTTTTGGAAAGCGTCGCCCGACGTGTGCCTGCAACAACAGTCCGTGTGGAGGCCGGTGATGTATAATGTATCAATGCCTTTGGACCGAAGAAGGCTTTCCATATCGGAACATTGGAATCCGCTGTATGTGGTTTTTGGGACGCTAAGGTCGCCGGGTTTCATTGCCAGCTCCGGCACGATCTCGGCCGATTTGGTTCCCTTCATCGAGTGTGGCGGCCACTTTCTCATTTCGAGGTCATCCGGGGTATGCTCGTCCGTTGAGTACAAAACCAACGCGCCTGCCTTTCGGGCACCTTCCAGGAGTTTTTGCATGGGCGGAATGATAGCCTTTGCGCGGGCCTGATAGTCCGGTCCTCCTGCGTCAGCGATAAAGTATCCCGGCTCAATAAACTCATGAGCCATGTCTACGAGAATTACGGCACTCCTTCTGGGGTCAATCATGGCCTTCTCCCTGTTGTTTGTACACTAACGATTTTTATGCTCGCCGAAAGAACCGATTCGGTCAAGTTTTATTGAGAAAAACTGACTTCGGGTGGTACCGACCAACGGGCAAAACCGCAAATCTGTGAGGCTTTGCCTGCGGTTGAAAGATGGGCTGCAGGGGACTGTGCAGTCGGATTAGCCTCCGTCCCACACCCTCACGCCCCCGGTGTCAGCAGGTGGCGGAGGAGGGCGACGGGGTGGGCCTTGAGGCTGAGGCGCAGGGCGACGTAGTCCTCGACCACCTCCTCGCCCAGCGACATCTGCGGCAGGTGGGCGGCGGGTTCGGAGAGGGCCTCGCCTTCGATATCCTGCGCAAAGAGCGGCAGGGGGCGCGCGGGGGCGATGGCCTTGGCGGCCCAGAGCGCCTCGCGCCGGTTGAGGCCACAGGCGGCAAAGGCGTCGGCCTCGGCCAGCCGTTCGATGACCGCGGGGGACAGGCCCGCACGGCGCCAGACGTCCTGAACCTCTTGGTATCCGTTGCCGCGCGCGGCGGTGAGCCAGCTTGCGTCCTCCTCGGCCAGGCCCTTGATCTGGCGAAAGCCCAGCCGCAGGGCCAGCCCGCCGCGCCCGTCGGGTTCCATCACGTTGTCCCAATAGCTGGCGTTGATGCAGACGGGGCGGACCGGCACCCCGTGTTCACGGGCGTCGCGCACGATCTGGGCGGGGGCGTAGAACCCCATCGGCTGCGAATTCAGGAGCGCGCAGGCGAAGATGCCGGGGTGGTGGCATTTGATCCAGGCGCTGGCATAGACCAGCAGCGCGAAAGAGGCGGCGTGGCTTTCGGGAAAGCCGTAGCTGCCGAAGCCCTCGATCTGGGAAAAGCAGCGTTCGGAAAAGTCGCGGTCATAGCCGTTGCGTTCCATTCCGCGCAAAAACAGGGCGCGGAATTCGCTGACATTGCCGTGTTTCTTGAACGTCGCCAGCGAGCGGCGCAGCCGGTCGGCCTGTTCCGGGGTGAAGCCCGCGCCGACGATGGCGATCTGCATCGCCTGTTCCTGAAACAGCGGCACGCCCAGCGTCTTGCCCAGCACCTCACCCAGCGCGTCCGAGGGAAACTCGACCTTCTCCTCGCCGTTCCGGCGGCGGATATAGGGATGCACCATGTCACCCTGGATGGGTCCGGGGCGGATGATGGCGACCTCGATCACCAGATCGTAGAAGTTGCGCGGGCGCATCCGGGGCAGAAAGTTCATCTGGGCGCGGGATTCGACCTGGAACACGCCCACCGAATCCGCGCGGCAGAGCATGTCATAGACCTTTGGGTCCTCGGGCGGCAGGGTGGCTAGCGTATAGTCGGTCTGGTGGTGCTGGGCGATCAGGTCGAAGGCCTTGCGGATACAGGTGAGCATGCCAAGGCTGAGGACGTCGACCTTGAGAATGCCAAGGCTGTCGATATCGTCCTTGTCCCAGCAGATGACGGTGCGATCCTCCATCGTGGCGTTTTCGATCGGCACCAGTTCGTCAAGCCGCCCCTCGGTGATGATGAAGCCGCCCACGTGCTGAGACAGATGGCGGGGGAAGCCCACGATCTCGTAAACCAGCGCCATGGTCTGTTTCAGGCGGCGGTCTTCGGGGTCCAATCCGATCTCGCGCATCCGCTGCGCTTCGAGCCCGTCGGTCGAAAAGAAGCCCCAGAGCTGGGAGGCGAGGCCGGAGATGGTATCTTCGGTCAGGCCCATGGCGCGGCCGACCTCGCGGATGGCGCGCTTGCCGCGATAGTGGATGACGGTGGCGCAAAGACCCGCGCGGTGGCGGCCATAGCGTTCATAGATGTGCTGGATCACCTCCTCGCGCCGTTCGTGTTCGAAATCGACGTCGATATCGGGCGGTTCGTCGCGCGCCTCGGACACGAAGCGTTCGAACACCATGGTGCCCATCTCGGGGCTGACCGAGGTGATGCCGAGACAGTAGCAGACCACCGAATTGGCTGCCGAGCCGCGCCCCTGGCAGAGGATGTGGCGGGAACGGGCGAAATGCACGATGTCGCGGACGGTCAGGAAATAGGGTTCGTATTTCAGCTTGGCGATGAGGGCCAGCTCATGCGCCAGCATGTCCTGCACCCGGTCGGGCGCCCCCGCCGGATAGCGCCAAGCCAGCCCCTGATGGGCCAGCCGGCGCAAACGTTCGGTCGGGGTTTCGGTGTCGCTGCCCTCGCTGGGATATTCATAGCGCAGTTCGTCAAGGGAAAAGGTAAGCTGCTGGCCGAGGTCATGAGCGCGGGCCACCGCCCCTTCGTGGCCCTTGAAGATGCGCCGCATCTCGGACCCCGAGCGCAGGCGCTGTTCGCCATTGGCCAGCGCCCGGCGGCCCAGCTGGTCGACCCGGCAGCGCAGGCGGATGGCGGCCAGCACGTCGGCCAGTTTGCGGCGGCGCCCGTGATGCATCAGCGGCGCGGCGCTGGCGAGGGTCGGGATGCCGAGCCCGCGCGCCCCGGCATCCAGCGCGGCAAACCGGGCGGCATCGGCCCCGTCGTAGCGGGGGTGGAGCAGCAGGTGCATCCGACCGGCAAAGTGGCGCGATAGCCGCTCTGCCTGTGGTCCCCATCCGACCGCACCGCCCTGCCCCCGCTGCGCCTGTGGCCAGAGCAGCAGGTGAAGACCCTCGGAAAACTCCATCAGGTCGGACAGCTGCAGGAGACAGTCGCCCTTTTCCGCGCGCAGCCGCCCGGTGGAGAGCAGCCGGCACAGGCTGGCCCAGCCCTGCCGGTTCAGCGGCAGGGCGGTGACGGGCGGGGCGTCGGTGAAGATCAGCCGCGCCGCCGGGATCAGACGCGGCACGGCATGTACCGAAAACGAGGGCGGTTTCGGGATATGATCCGGGCGCGGCGGGCCGATGGGGGTATTCTGCCCCTCCCACGTCAGGCGTTCGCGCACCTTGCGGGCAATCTCGCGCGCGCGGGTATGGGCGCGCACGATCCCTGCCACGGAATTGTCGTCGGCGATGGCGATGGCGGGCAGGCCCAGCGCCACCGCGCGCTCCATGTATTCCTCGGGGTGGGAGGCCCCGGTGAGAAAGGTGAAATTCGAAGTGATCGACAGTTCGGCATACATGGCGATTCACCATTATATTCACGTTTTGTTCTTTTTCGAGTCCTTCCTGCCATTGCGCAGGAAACGGGTCGTTCCGGCGATGCGGCGCGTGCATCTTGGAGCAACGAAAGAAGGAGACGAAAGATGTTCAGGATCGTTGCGATGACCACGGAAGACGTTCGCGCCTATCAGGCCGGTGCGCCAGATGCCTATGGCAACCCGCCGGAACGCGCGGTGTCAGAGGGCGGCGGCAATCCGTGCCGTCATTGCCTGCGCTATATCCCTGAAGGCGAAGAGATGCTGATACTGGCACACCGGCCCTTTGCCCAGGCGCAGCCATATGCCGAGACCGGGCCGATTTTCCTGTGCGCCAAGCCCTGCGACCGGCACGAGGATGGGGGCGGCATGCCCGAGGTTCTGGCGGGATCGCCCGATTACCTGATCAAGGGGTACAGCGCGGGCGAACGGATCGTCTATGGCACCGGTGCGGTGACGCCGACCGACCAGATCGGCGCGGCAGTGGCGCGGATATTCGAACGGCCCGAGGTGGCCTATATCCATGTGCGCTCGGCCCGCAACAACTGTTACCAGGCACGGATCGAGCGGAGCTGACGCTCAGAGCCTGACCCGGTGCATCCCGCCCGGAGGGGTGGCGGTGTCGTCGGCGGGCGGATCGTCGGCGCGGCTGGAGGTGAGGGCAAGGAACACGTCCTCGAGATCGGCCTCTTCGGTGCGCACGTCGCGGATGCGGATACCGGCGCTGCGCACCGCTTCGAGCACCTGTTCGGCGCTGGTGTCGTGGTTGTGGTACTGCAATTCGAGCGTGCCGTCCGGGCGCAGCTCGGCCTGAACGCCCTGGGCCTGCGGCAGGATGGAGATGGCGGTATCGGGCACGATGACCATGGTCCGGCTGTCGAGGCGGCCCAGAAGGT
The DNA here is from genome assembly GCF_059612845.1 of Ruegeria sp. YKSE079. Taxonomy (NCBI): domain Bacteria; kingdom Pseudomonadati; phylum Pseudomonadota; class Alphaproteobacteria; order Rhodobacterales; family Roseobacteraceae; genus Ruegeria; species Ruegeria sp. YKSE079. Next base: position 12,541 of record NZ_JBXWRJ010000013.1, read on the forward strand.
TGGCGGTGCTGTCCTGGGCGACCTTTTCGCCCTGGTTGATGATGGCGATCTCGTCGCACATCTCCTGTGCTTCTTCCAGATAGTGGGTGGTCAGGATGATGGTCATGCCCTGTTGGTTCAGCTTGCGCACATTGGCCCAGAGCATCTGGCGCAGTTCGATGTCGACGCCCGCCGTCGGTTCATCCAGCACCAGAACCCTGGGGTGATGCACCAGCGCCTTGGCCAGCAGCAGACGCCGCCGCATGCCGCCCGAAAGCGTCCGGGCATAGGCCCCCGCCTTGTCGGACAGACCGACGAGTTCGAGGATCTCGTCGCTGCGGCGTTGTGATTTGGGCACGCCGTAAAGCCCGGCCTGAACGTCCAGGGCGCCGCGCGGGGTGAAGAAGGGATCGAGGTTCAACTCCTGCGGCATCACGCCGATGGCGGCGCGGGACTGGCGCGGGAACCGGTCCTGATCGTGGCCCCAGATCTCGACCTGGCCCGAGGTCTTGACCACCAGCCCGGCAAGGATGTTGATCAGCGTCGATTTGCCCGCGCCGTTGGGGCCCAGCAGGCCAAAGACCGAGCCGCGCGGCACCGTCAGGTCGATGCCCTTGAGCGCCTGTTTTTCCGGCTGTCCGCGCCCGCCGCGATAGGTTTTGCGCAGCCCTTCGATCCGGATTGCATCCTGGGTCATTTGTCGCTCTTGCCCCCGCTTGGCTCATCGCTCATAAACGCACCTAATACATGCCCGCAAGGCCGACAACCGAAGAAGGATCGCCAGCCGTGACTCTAGATGCGCCGGAAACCAAGATCGTCGAAACCGCCCGCGTTGCCTGTGACGGTGGCGAAGGCGCGCTGGGGCATCCCCGGGTGTGGCTGCAGATCCCCGAGGATCAGGGCTGGGTCGAATGCCCCTATTGCGACTGCAAATACGTGCTGGACGGGCGCGAAGCGGACGCCTGAGCGCAGGCCTGACGCGCGGGATTGAGTATTTATGAAAAGATGAAGTGACCGGGCGTGGTGACGGGTGGTTCTGTCGCCGCGCCCGTGTCATTAGTGTGCTTGGATTGAACAGGGAAAGGGCGCGAAATGACCACGACGTTCGGAAAAGGCTGCCATCTGCATCTGATCGACGGCTCGGCTTTCATCTTTCGCGCCTATCACGCGCTGCCGCCGCTGACGCGCAAGTCGGACGGGTTGCCGATCGGGGCGGTGTCGGGGTTCTGCAACATGCTGCAGCGCTATGTGGATGGTGATCACGGGGCCGATGCGCCGACCCATATCGCGGTGATCTTTGACAAGGGCAGCCACACGTTCCGCAACGAGATGTACGACCAGTACAAGGCCAATCGCGAGGCGATGCCCGAGGATCTGCGGCCGCAGATTCCGCTGACCCGCCAGGCGACCGAGGCGTTCAACATCGCCTGCGAGGAGCTGGAAGGGTATGAGGCCGACGACATCATCGCCACGCTGGCGCATCAGGCGCGCGATGCGGGCGGGCGGGTGACCATCGTCAGTTCGGACAAGGACCTGATGCAGCTGGTCGGCGACGGGGTCGAGATGCTGGACGCGATGAAGAACAAGCGCATCGACCGCGACGGGGTGTTCGAAAAGTTCGGCGTGTTCCCCGAGCGCGTGGTCGATGTGCAGGCGCTGGCCGGTGACAGCGTCGACAACGTGCCGGGCGCGCCGGGGATCGGGATCAAGACCGCGGCGCTGTTGATCAACGAGTTCGGCGATCTGGAAACCCTGCTGGACCGCGCGGAAGAGATCAAGCAGCCCAAGCGCCGCGAGACTCTGATCGAAAAGCGTGATCAGATCGAGTTGTCGAAACGGCTGGTGCAGCTGGACGCGGAGACGCCGCTGAATTTCACGCTGGACGACCTGGAGCTGCGCGACCCGGACCCCGAGAGACTGTTGGCGTTTCTGTCCGAAATGGAGTTCCGCACCCTGACCAAGCGGATTGCCGACAAGCTGGGGGTCGAGGCGCCGGTGATCGCCGAAGTTGCGGCGCCTTCGGCCAGTGATGATGCGCCCGCCCCCGAACAGCCGCCGTTCGATGCGGCGAAATACGAATGCGTGCGTGATGCCGCCGCATTGCAGAAGTGGATCGATCAGGCGAAGGAACGGGGGTGGGTCGCGGTGGACACCGAAACCACCGGCCTTAACGAGATGATCGCCGATCTGGTGGGGATATCGCTGTGCATCGAGCCGGGCGAGGCCTGTTACATTCCGCTGACCCATCGCGAGGGCGCGAGTGACGATCTGTTCGGCTCGGACGCCTTGGCCGAGGGGCAGATGCCGTTGGAGGAGGCGCTGGCCCTGTTGAAGCCGGTGCTGGAGGACCCGGCGGTTCTGAAGATCGGGCAGAACATGAAATACGATGCCAAGATCTTTGCCCGCTATGACGTGAGGGTCGCGCCGATCGATGACACCATGCTGATGTCCTATGCGATGCATGGCGGCGAGCACGGGCACGGAATGGACACGCTGGCCGAGCGCTATCTGAGCCACACGCCGATCCCCATCAAGCCGCTGCTGGGGTCGGGCAAATCGGCGATCACCTTTGACAAGGTGCCGATCGACGAGGCCACCGCCTATGCCGCGGAGGATGCGGATATCACGCTGCGCCTGTGGCAGCTGTTCAAGCCGCAGCTGCACCGGGCGCGGGTGACCACCGTCTATGAAACGCTGGAGCGCCCGCTGGTGCCGGTGCTGGCCGAGATGGAGATGCATGGCATCAAGATCGACCGCGAGGTTCTGAGCCGCATGTCGAACGCCTTTGCCCAGAAGATGGCGGGGCTGGAGGCCGAGATTCACGAGCTGGCGGGCGAAACGTTCAACGTCGGCTCGCCCGCGCAGTTGGGCGAGATCCTGTTCGACAAGATGGGGCTGGAAGGCGGCAAGAAGGGCAAGACCGGAAAATACTCGACCGGGGCCGATATCCTGGAAGACCTCGCCACCGAGCATGAACTGCCGCGCCGGGTGCTGGACTGGCGGCAGCTGAGCAAGCTGAAATCGACCTATACCGACGCGCTGCAGACCCATATCAACCCCGACACGGGCCGAGTGCATACGTCCTATTCAATCACCGGGGCCAATACCGGGCGGCTGGCCTCGACCGATCCGAACCTGCAGAACATCCCGGTGCGCACAGAGGAAGGCCGTCGTATTCGTGAGGCCTTTATCGCTGAGCCGGGCAATGTTCTGGTCAGCCTTGACTATAGCCAGATCGAGTTGCGGATTCTGGCGCATATCGCGGAGATCGACGCGCTGAAGCAGGCTTTTGCCGACGGGCTGGACATTCACGCGATGACCGCGTCCGAGATGTTCGACGTGCCGCTGGAGGAGATGACGCCCGAGATCCGGCGGCAGGCCAAGGCGATCAATTTCGGGGTGATCTATGGCATTTCGGGCTTTGGTCTGGCCCGGAACCTGCGCATTCCACGGGCCGAGGCGCAGGGCTTCATTGATCGCTATTTCGAACGTTTCCCCGGCATCCGGCGCTATATGGACGACACCATCGGCTTCGCCAAGGAACATGGCTATGTCCAAACGTTGTTCGGGCGCAAGATCCACACGCCCGAGATCAACGCCAAGGGGCCGCATGCGGGGTTTGCCAAGCGCGCGGCGATCAACGCCCCGATCCAGGGGACGGCAGCGGATGTGATCCGGCGCGCGATGGTGCGGATGCCCGCCGCCATCAGGGACCTGCCCGCCAGAATGCTGTTGCAGGTACATGACGAATTGCTGTTCGAGGTGACCGAGGATGCGGTGGACGCCACCATTGCCGCCGCGCGGGATGTCATGGAAGGCGCGGCCGACCCGGCGGTGAAGCTGGATGTCAGGCTGACCGTGGATGCCGGGCGGGGCGCCAACTGGGCCGAGGCGCATTAGGCACTGAACGCGCCGCTCATCAGGCCCGGCGGGCCGTCTTTGCGCCGGGTCAGGCCTCGGGCCTGACCATGCGGGCCACCAGTTTGCGGACAAAGGGGCCGGCGATCAGGATGACCGCAAAGGCGATCGGCCAGCTGGTAACCCATGCCGCCATCCAGTTCGAAGTCACACCCTGCGCAAAGCCCAGCGTACGCAGGGTGGCCACGCAGGTCACGATGCAGGACATCAGCCCCGATATGAGGAGGGCGAAAACGGTGTGCGAAAAGCGGGCGGGGATCATCTGGACATCTCGGTTTGTTGGTTCTTCACATTCGGTATATGAGATATGGCATCTGGCCGTCAGCGCGCATCATTGCCGCATCCAGTGCAGTGTGTCCACAGTGCGCGGGGTCGACGGGGTATACTCGGCGCTGACCCAGCCGTCATAGCCGCTGGTATCGAAGGCGTGGAACAGCGCCGGAAAGTCGATTGCGCCGGGCGCGGGTTCGGAGCGGTCGGGGGCTGCGCCGATCTGGATATGGGTCACCCGCGCGCGGACCCTGTGCCAGACCGCCAGCGCGTCGCCGTGGATCATCTGGGCGTGAAAGCTGTCGAATTGCAGGCCGACATTGGGACGGTTCACGCGGTCGAGGATCTCGGCGGCGAGATCGTAATCATTCAGGAAATAGCCCGGTTGCGAGACCGGGTTCAGCGGTTCGATGGTGAAGCGCTGATCCGGGGCGTGATCGGCGGCCCATTGCAGGTTGCGCACCAAGGTGTCTGCCGCTTCGTCCCCGGTTGCATAACCGGACATCAGATGGACCAGACCGGGGCGAAGGACCTGAACATAGCGCAAAACGCGGCGGATGTCGGAGCGAAACCGGGCCTCGCCGTGCGGTATGGCGGCATAGCCGGGGTCACCGCCGGCATAATTCGGCGGCGGTGCATTGATCAGGACCAGGTCCAGACCCGAGGCGAGCAACGCATGTTTGGTCTGTTGTGCCGGGGCATCATAGGGAAACAGGATCTCGACGGCCTCGAACCCCGCATCCGCAGCTGCCTGAAACCGGTCGAAGAACGGCAATTCGTTGAACAGCAGGGACAGGTTGGCGGCAAATCTGGGCATGGCGGCTCTCGCGTGGTGTGGCCAAGTCATAGACGGGTAAAATTTCCGGTGAAAGGGTCAGGAAACGACAGTTTGTCGAAAACAGTTCAGACCTGCGGGGGCAATTCGCGTTGCGTCGGGCAGAACCCGATTCGGGTTTTCCACCCTGACCGACCGAAAGAGCCGCCATGTCGCTTAGTCCGGACCCCGTCCGAGGATTTGCACCCGCCGCGCCGGGCCGGGACGTGTTTTCGGGAAACGCGCTGGCGGTTGCGTCGATGCTGACCTGGGCCGCCGGGTTTCCGGCGGCGGAGATCCTGCTGCAAAGCTGGCCGCCGCTGACGCTGATCGTGGCCCGTCTGGCGCTGACCGTGAGCGTGCTGGTTCCGGTCTGGCTGATGCTGGATGGCCCTGCCCGCGTGTTGCGGGCGCGGTGGGGCCGCGCCCTGTGGGTCGGCGGCATCGGGTTTGGCGTGGGGACCTATCTGTTGCTGATCGCGCAGAAGATGACCGATCCGGTCACGGTGGCGCTGATCGTGTCCTGCGCGCCGCTGTTCAGCACGATGCTGGAAATGGCCGCCGGAACCCGGCGGCTGCGGTGGACCTTTGGTCTGGGCATGGGGGCCTCGGTCATCGGCGGGCTGATCGCCACAAGTGCGCTGGCCCCGGCGCAACTGGGGCTGGGTGCAGCCTGCGCGGTGCTGTCCACCGGGCTTTACTGCTGGGCCAGCATGGCCACGGCGCGCGATTTCCCCGAACTTGGCCAGACCGGACGCGCGGCGATCACCTTTGTCGGTGGTCTGTTGGCGGCGAGCGGTCTTTTGTTGTTTTCGTGGCAGGCCGGGCTGGATGTGATACCGGCCCTGCGCTTCGACGCGGAACAGGCCGGGATGCTGGTGATCTATGCCCTGATCTCGATGGCGCTGAGCCAGGTTCTGTTTGTCGCCTCGGTCGGGCGGCTGGGCATTGCGGTGGCCTCGTTCCACATCAACGTCGCGCCGTTCTATGTGATGATCATCATGCTGACGCTGGGGGCCGGGTGGAACTGGACGCAGGCCCTTGGCGCGGCGATCGTGGGGCTGGGCGTGGTTCTGTCGCAGATCCGGCCCGGTCGCGCGCGGCGATAGGGCGGAAGGGGCGCTGCCCCTCTTGCCCTGCGGGCAATTCACCCCGGGGTATTTGGGACAAGAAAGAAGCGCGGGTTTGTTCAGCTGTCTTCGAGATCCTGCGACGGGAGGATCGGGAAGAACCGGCCCGAGGACCAGATGCCGAACCAGCCGTCGTGATGAGTTCCGAGCTCGATCAGCCGGTAGAAGCTTTTGCGGTCGATCCGGGCTTCGAGGTCGGCGCGGATCAATACATAGGGCGAGGGTTCATCCGTTTCCGGATCGTGAACAACGCGGATGGGATGGCCGGGACCGGCAATGGCGGTGTCGCCGACATGGGTCGTGAAGGTCAGGTGCTGCGCCGCGCCGTCACCCGTGGCGTCCACATCGACCGCGACAAACGGCGCGTCATCGACGGTGATTCCCACCTTTTCGACGGGGGTGACGAGGAAATACTTGCCGTCTTCCTTCTTGAGAATGGAGGAAAACAGGCGCACGAGCGGGAACCGGGTGATCGGCGTGCCCTGATAGAACCACGTGCCATCGCGCGCGATACGCATGTCGAGATCGCCGCAAAAAGGGGGATTCCACAGGTGGATCGGTGGCAGGCCCTTTGGTTTGGACGCCCTGACCGATGCGGCCAGGGCATCGGCGGAGGGGGTCACGGTATTTTGTCCGCTCATTGTTTTTGCCATTTCCTCCCGGCGCGATACACTTCAATCATATAACTCCACGGAAGGGAAAGCCATGTCCGAACCTGCCGAGCTCGTCGCCGAGATCGAAGCGCTTGAAGAAAAGCTGCAACAGGCCAAATCCTCGATCACCCGCAGGTTCATCGGGCAGGAGCGGGTTGTCGACCTGACGCTGACCGCGCTGTTGTGCGGCGGGCATGCGTTGCTGATCGGGCTGCCGGGGCTGGGCAAGACGCGGTTGGTCGAGACGCTGAGCACCGTGATGGGGCTGCATGGCAACCGCATCCAGTTCACGCCCGACCTGATGCCCGCCGATATCCTTGGCTCGGAGGTGCTGGACACCGCCGAGGATGGATCGCGCCATTTCCGGTTCATTCAGGGGCCGATTTTCTGTCAGCTTTTGATGGCGGACGAGATCAACCGGGCCAGCCCGCGCACCCAGTCGGCGCTGTTGCAGGCGATGCAGGAGCGGACGGTGACGGTGGCGGGCGAGGACCGGGCGCTGGGCGTGCCGTTTCACGTTCTGGCCACGCAGAACCCGATCGAACAGGAAGGCACCTATCCGTTGCCCGAGGCGCAGCTGGACCGGTTTCTGGTGCAGGTCGATGTCGACTATCCCGACCGCAAGACCGAGCGCGATATCCTGATCGCCACGACCGGGGTCGAGGAGGAGCAATCATCGCAGATCTTCACCAAGGAAGAGCTGCTGGCCGCGCAGGTATTGCTGCGCCGGATGCCGGTCGGCGAGTCGGTTGTCGAGTTGATCCTTGATCTGGTGCGCGCCTTCCGGCCCGAGGAGACGGGCGCGTCGGAGCGGGTGCGCGAGACCGTGGCCTGGGGGCCGGGGCCGCGCGCGGCGCAGGCGCTGATGATGACGGTGCGGGCGCGGGCGATGCTGCAGGGGCGGCTGGCACCCAATGCGGAAGACGTGATCGACATGGCGCGACCGGTGCTGAGCCACCGGATGGCGCTGAACTTTGCCGCGCGGGCGCGGGGCGACAGCCTGGCCGACCTTATTGAAGCCACCGCCGCGGGGCTGACCCGCAGCGAGGCGGCGGCGTGAATGCGGCGCTGACCCTTCGCGAAAGATCCGAGGCCGAGGCGTCACGGCTGCCACCGCTTTTGGCACGGGCCGAGCATCTGGCAGGAACAGTGCTGCTGGGGGATCATGGCCGTCGCCGCGCCGGTCTGGGTGACGATTTCTGGCAATACCGGCCTGCACAGGTGGGTGACAGCAAGCGGATGATCGATCACCGGCGTTCGGCACGGGGGGATCAGCAATATGTGCGAGAACGCGAGTGGCAGATCGCGCAATCGGTGATGTTGTGGGTGGATCAGGGCGCATCGATGCGGTTTACCTCGGACAAGGCGCTGCCAACCAAGATCGACCGGGCGCGCCTGCTGGGGCTGGCGACCGCGATCCTGCTGGTGCGGGGCGGCGAGAGGGTCGGGTTGAGCGGAACGTCCTTGCCGCCCCGGCGCGGCAACGCGCAGGTGGTGCGGCTGGCGCAGGCCTGGGCGAAGGACGCCGAGGCCGACTATGCCCCGCCTGAACACCGCGCGATGATCCCGCATTCGCGGGCGCTGTTCATCTCGGATTTCCTGGGTGATCTGGGCGAGGTGGAACTGGCGTTGACCAAGGCTGCGGACCGGGGCGTGCGGGGCCTCCTGCTGCAAGTGCTCGATCCGGGTGAAGAGAGTTTTCCCTATCGGGGGCGCACGATCTTCGAGAGCGTCGGCGGAAGCCTGCGGCACGAAACCCTGAAGGCGGGTGATTTGCGCCAGCGCTATCTGGACCGGTTGGCCGAGCGCAAGGACGCCTTATATCAGTTGTGCCGTGCGACGGGCTGGCAGTTTGGACAGCATCACACCGGCGAAAGCGCCCAGGCCGCCTTGTTGTGGCTGTATCGCGCCCTGGATGGAGGCACCCGATGACCGTGCTGGCTGGCATCGGATTTACCGCGCCCTGGCTGTTGCTGGGGCTTTTGGCGTTGCCGGTACTGTGGCTGATCCTGCGGGCGGTGCCTCCGGCGCCGATCCGGCGGTTGTTTCCCGCCGTCACGCTGCTTTTGGGGTTGAAGGACGATGAAAGCGTGTCGGACCGCACGCCCTGGTGGCTGCTGCTGCTGCGGATTCTGGCGGCGGCGGCGATCATCATCGGGCTGGCCGGACCGGTGCTGAACCCGTCACGCGACGGGGCGGGCAGCGGGCCGGTGCTGATGGTGCTGGATGCAAGCTGGGCCGGGGCGGCGCGCTGGCCTGCAACGCTGAACCAGATCGATGCGCAACTGATCGAGGCGGGGCGTGCCGGACGGCCCGTGGCGATTCTGCGCTTCACCGACCCCGAGCCGCCGGTTTTCCTGGCGGCTGAGGCATGGCGCAGCCGGTTGCCCGGATTGGTGCCGCTGCCTTGGCAGCCGGGAGAAGTTCAGATCGACGCCTCATTGGCGGCGCTTGATACGATTGAAGGTGGGTATGACACGCTGTGGTTCAGCGACGCGCTGGATTATGCGGGGCGCGACGATGTGCTGGCGGCGTTGCGGGATCGGGGCGGCGTGACGGTCTATCAGACCGGCGCACAGGTGATCGGCCTGTTGCCGGCCCGGTTCGAGGATGGCGCAGTGCAGCTGACTGCGGTGCGATCCCACCCGGCACCGGCGCAATCGGTGACGATTCAAGCCGAGGGGCGTGACCCGGCAGGCACCATGCGGGTTTTGGAAACCGCAACGGCGGAGTTTGCCGAAGGGGAGACGCAGGCCGGGGTCGCGCTGGCGCTGCCGTCCGAGTTGCGGGCGCGGATCACCCGGTTCGACATCGCAGGCCAGCGGTCGGCCGCAGCGGCCAGCCTGACGGATGACAGTCTTCGGCGGCGCGAGGTCGCGCTGATCACAAACAGCAGCAACCGCGAGGGGCTGGAGCTGTTGTCGCCTCCGCATTATCTGACCCAGGTTCTGACCCCGACCGCCGATTTCGTGGATGGCGACCTGCTGGAGGTGCTGCCCGCCAATCCGGATGTCATCGTGCTTGCCGATATCGCCACTTTGTCGGCGCGCGAGGAAACCGCGCTGATCGAATGGATCGAAAAGGGTGGTCTGTTGCTGCGCTTCGCGGGCACGCGCATGGCGGCAAGTGATCTGGGCCGGGATACGGACAACGCGCTGTTGCCCGTGCGCCTGCGCAGCGGCGGCCGCACGGTGGGCGGCGCGATGAGCTGGGGCGAGGCCAAGGGGCTTGCGCCCTTCCCCGAGTTTTCGCCGTTTCACGGGCTGACCATCCCCGATGAGGTGACGGTGACCACGCAGGTAATGGCGCAGCCCGGACCGGATCTTGCCGGAAAAGCCATTGCCTCGCTGACTGATGGTACACCGCTGGTCACGCGCAAACCGCTGGGATTGGGGCAAGTGGTGCTGTTCCACATCTCGGCGGATGCGGAATGGTCCACCCTGCCCCTGTCGGGCCTGTTCGTCGAGATGCTGGACCGGCTGGCGGTGACCTCTGCCGCCAAGTCGCAACAGGTGGAGCTGTTGCAAGGCACGGTCTGGGCGCCGGATCAGGTACTGGACGGGTTTGGCGACTTGTCGGATGCGGGCAACCTGCCCGGCGTCGATGGCGCGGATCTGATCGAGGGGCGCGCCGGGCCTGAGCTGCGCCCGGGTATTTATGTGAACGACACGCAAAGGCTGGCGCTGAACGTTCTGCCAGAGGGGGAGGTGCTGGAACCGGCAGCCTGGCCGGTGGATGTGCCGGTCAAGGGCGTGGAGGTCGAGCGGGACATGCCGCTGGGTGGCATCCTGCTGAGCCTGGCGCTGATCCTGCTGGTGGTGGATGTGGTGGCGTCACTGGCGCTGTCGGGGCGGCTTTGGCAGGCGCGCGCAGCGGTGCTGGTACTGGGGATCGTGCTGGGGGCACCGCAAGTGCAGGCACAGGCCGGTGACGATATCGACTTTGCGCTGTCCTCGACCAAGGAACTTGTGCTGGCGCATGTGCTGACAGGGGACAGTCAGGTTGACGATGTCGCGCAGGCGGGGCTGCGCGGGCTGTCGGACACGCTGTTCTATCGCACCTCGGTCGAGCCTGCGGAACCGGTGGGGGTCGACCTGGAGCGTGACGAGCTGGCGTTCTTTCCCCTGCTCTACTGGCCGATCACGCCCGATCAGCCGGAGCCGTCGGCCGAAGCCTATGCCCGGCTGAACACCTATCTGCGCTCGGGCGGGATGATCCTGTTCGACACGCGCGATGCGGATATCGCCCGGTTCGGCGTGGCCAGCCCGAATGGCCGCAAGTTGCAGGCGCTGGCGGAGCCGCTGGACATTCCGCCGCTTGAGCCGGTGCCGCACGATCACGTACTGACGCGCGCCTTTTACCTGTTGCAGGATTTTCCGGGGCGTCATGCCGGGACCGAGGTTTGGGTCGAATCCGCGCCCCCCGACGCCGAACAGATCGAGGGCATGCCGTTCCGCAACCTCAATGATGGGGTGACGCCGGTGGTGATCGGCGGCAATGACTGGGCCGGAGCCTGGGCGGTGGACCGCAATGGCCAATCCCTGCTGCCGGTCGGACGCGGATACGCCGGAGAGCGTCAGCGTGAACTGGCGCATCGCTTTGGTGTCAATCTGGTGATGCACGTGCTGACCGGGAACTACAAATCGGACCAGGTGCACGTGCCTGCCTTGCTGGACAGGTTGGGACAATGACCGGAACCGTCATATTCGATCCGCTGATCCCCTGGCCGGTCCTGGCATCGGTTGCGGCACTGGCCGTGGCCGGGATCGTTCTGGCCCTGTGGCGGGGATTGTCGGGATGGGCCTTGCGCGGGCTGGCGGCGCTGATCCTGATCGCGGCGCTGTCCGGGCCGGTCTATCAGATCGAGGACCGCGCGCCACTGACCGACATCGTGCTGATGATCGAGGATGAAAGCGCCAGCCAGAAACTGTCGGACCGCGAGCAGCAGACGAGCGAGGCCGCCGAGCGGCTGGCCGGGATCATCGAGTCCCGTGACAACACCGAGCTGCGCCGCATTCGCGTGGGCGACGGACAAGGCGACGAGGGCACGCAGGTGATGCGGGCCTTGACCGAGGCGCTGGCCGAAGAGCCGCGTGCCCGTATTGCCGGGATCATCGCGCTGTCGGACGGGCTGATCCATGACGCCGATCAGACCCCCGACCTGCCCGCGCCGATGCATCTGCTGCTGACCGGCAGATCCGGAGACTGGGACCGGCGGCTGATCGTCCGGAACGCCCCGGCCTTTGCCATCATCGGCGAGCCGATGACCCTGATCCTGCGGATCGAAGACAGCCGCGACGCGCCTGCGGGCCGCGCCGTCGCACCGCTGGAACTGTCGGTCGACGGGGGCGAGCCCGAACGGTTCGACCTGCCGATCGGGCAGGACATAGAGGTGCCGATCACCTTGCCGCATGGCGGGCGCAACGTGATCCAGTTCACGGTCCCGGCGGCCGAGGGCGAGCTGACCGACCGCAACAACACCGCGCTTATCCAGATGAACGGCGTGCGCGACCGGCTGCGGGTGCTGCTGGTCTCGGGCGAGCCGCATCCGGGCGGGCGGACGTGGCGCAACCTGCTGAAATCGGACAGTTCGGTCGATCTGGTGCATTTCACCATCCTGCGCCCGCCGGAAAAACAGGACGGCGTGCCGGTGGACGAGCTGAGCCTGATCGCGTTTCCGACTCGCGAACTGTTTCTGGAAAAGATCGACGATTTCGATCTGATCATCTTTGATCGCTACAAGCGGCGCGGCATCCTCCCCGCCATCTATCTGGACAATGTCACCGACTATGTGAACAAGGGCGGCGCGGTTCTGGTGGCGGCGGGGCCGGATTTCGCCACCGCCGATTCGATCTTTCGCTCTCCGCTGGCGCCGATCCTGCCTGCCCAGCCCACGGCGCGGGTATTCGAGGAGCGATATGTTCCGGAAGTGTCCGATCTGGGCCAGCGTCACCCGGTGACCACGGAACTTGGCAATCCCGGCGACTGGGGCGCGTGGCTACGCCAGATCGATGTGCGGGATCGTTCGGGCGATGTGCTGATGACGGGAATCGAGGACCGCCCGCTGCTGGTTCTGGACCGTGTCGGAGAGGGGCGGGTGGCGCTTTTGGCTTCGGATCACGCCTGGCTGTGGAGCCGGGGATACGAGGGCGGCGGGCCGCAGCTGGAACTGCTGCGGCGGTTGGCGCACTGGATGATGAAGGAACCCGAGCTTGAAGAAGAAGCCCTGTGGGCCGAGGCCAATGGCCAGAGCATGCGCATCATCCGCCGCACGCTGGAAGAGGAGGTCGGGCCGCTGACGGTGACCCGGCCCAATGGCGACAGCGAGGAGCTGACGCTGGAAGAGGTCTCTCCGGGGCGGTTCGAGGCACAGTATTTCGGGCCGGAGATCGGGTTGTATCGCCTGCGCGAAGGCGAGCGCGAGGCGGTGATCGGTCTGGGGCCTGCCGCACCCAAGGAATTCGAGCGCACGATTGCCAGCGGCGAGATCTTCGAGCCGCTGTTGGCCGGGCTCAAGGGTGGCGTCATGCGGCTGGAGGCCGGGCTGCCCGCGATCCGGTCGGTGCGTGAGGGGCGGCCCGCCTCGGGGCGTGGCTGGATCGGGCTGACGCCGCGCGGAGCTTACGAGACGCGCGATGTTACCCAAGCCGGGTTGTTGCCGCCGTGGCTGGTGCTGTTGCTGGCCTCGGGCTTTCTGCTGGCCGGATGGCTGCGCGAGGGGCGGCACTGAATCCCGTTATTTGAATGCTACGCTGACCCTTGGATCACCGGGCAGGCCGATATAGCTGACCGAGGCACCGCCCTTGCCTTTTGCGGGCGGTATCAGCGGCCCGAAAGAACCGACGGAAATCAGGTCGCCGGGTTTGAACGTGATCCCCCTGGACCTCAACCAGAGGGCCGAGTTCGCCGGATGGCCCAGAACCGCCGTTCCGGGGGCGGTTGCCAGAACCTCGCCATCTGCCGCGCGCAGCGTCACCTGCATCGCGGCCAGCGCCTGCGACATGGCGGCGGGGTCGTCGACCGGGATATCTGCGCCCATGACGCCAAGCCTTGACCCGACACCGGCGGCGGTCAGGGTGACGGCGGTGAGCGGTTCACCTTCGGCCAGGATGAGATCAGGCAGTTCGATGAACGGGCGAACGGCAGAGATATGGGCCATCACTTCGTCTGGTGTGGTGGCCTGATTGATGCCTTCGTCCCCGACGACAAGGATCAGGTCGGCCTCGAAAACCGGGCGCGCACCCCAGTTGGCGGGAATTTCGGAACCGTCAGGCAGCATCATGTCGCGATAGAGAACGCCCTGCACGGGCTCGCTGACACCGAACCGGTCCTGCGCGGGTTTGCTGGTCAGGCCCGCCTTGTAGCCGATGAGCGGCCCGAGATGCGGTGTCAGCGCAGCGGCCAGTTTCGCCTGAGCACACAGCGCGTCATCCATGCTGCCGTCGGGCACAAGTGCGGAGGTTGCCGTGTTCGACAGGTAATCCGCGACAAAGGCGTCGATCTGCGCGTCGGAGGCGCAATCGGCAGTGGCGGATGTGGCGGCGAGGGTGGCGGCAAGCGTCACAATCAGGCGTTTCATGATGTCATCCCTTTCAATCGATCGCGATGGAGATCCGGTCTGACCGGCCTTTTGCATCCACGAGGACAAACGAGGCATAGCCCCGGCCAGGGTTTGGAATTTCGAACTCGGTCTGCCGGATGCCGGTGGCGACGGGGCGGCCATCGGCCAGCAGAGAATAAGGGCCTTGTCCGCCACGCAGCTTGACGGTCAGCGGCGTACCATCAGTCGCCAGTCGCGCGCCGTCCGGAGGAAACAGCAGTTGCGGCGCACCGGTTGCGGGCTGGAACGCGGCAGAGCGGGGCCGGAATCGCTGCAGCGGCGCGGGCAGGTCCGCAGCGCCGACGATCAGGGTCGCGGGTGGCGGCGGCGGCAGCGGGTCGAATGCGGGTTTCAGTCGTCCGAACGCCTCGAACAGCACGGGTGCGGCCAGATCGCCGCCAAAGGCGCCGGGTACAGGAGTGCCGTCGGCCCGGCCCAGCCAGACGCCGATCACATGCCGCCCGTCATAGCCGATGGCCCATGCGTCGCGGTGGCCGTAGGACGTGCCGGTCTTGTAGGCGAGCACATTTGCGGGGGCACCGGGCGGCGGCGCGAGACCCGCCAGAATATCGCCGACCTGCCATGCGGCCACGTCGGAAATCACCCGTGCTGTGTTGCCCGCCGGATCGGTCAGGCGGTCGCGCAGCAACGGTCCCTGACCGCCAGCCGCCAGCGTGACGTAAAGCTGCACCAGATCGTTCAGGGTGATCCCCACCCCGCCCAGCGACACCGCAAGACCCGGCGCGCCGCCGGTGAGGCGCGGGTGCGCGCCCGCCCGGTTCAGCGCAGCCATGATGCGGCTTGGCCCAAGCTCGTGCGTCAGGCGGACGACGGGAATGTTGAGCGACATCTGCAACGCCTCGCGCACCCGTACATCGCCGCGGAACATCCCGTCGAAATTGCGCGGCGCATAGCGGCCGAACATGACAGGGCCGTCATGGATCAGGGTTTCGGGATGGGCCATGCCCTGATCGAACGCCAGCCCGTAGACCAGCGGTTTCAGGGTCGAGCCGGGCGAGCGCAGGGCGGTGGTCATATCCACGAAGCCCTGCCGCGTGTCGTCATACCCGGCAGAGCCGACCGAGGCGAGGATGTCGCCGGTCGTATAATCGGCAACCATCATCGCGCCAGAGACCCGCGCCCCGGCGCGGGCGGCGGCGCGGGCGACCAGCGGTTCGAGTTGTGACTGCAGCCGTGCGTCGATGGTCAGATCATGGGTCTGGGCCTCGGGCGCGTCAGCGATCGCGCGATCCGCCGGATGCGCGGCCAGTTGCGGAAAGGGGCGCAGCATCACGGGCGTCGGCTCGGTCAAGGCCGCCCGAACCTCGGACAGTGGCAGGGCGTTCTGGTCGGCCATCCGGCGCAAAACCCTGTCGCGCGCCTGAGCGGCCGCAACGGGGTGCCGGTCGGGCCTGCGGGTTTCAGGCGATTGCGGCAGGGCCACGAGCAGCGCGGATTGCGCCGGGGTCAGGCGGCGCGGCTCTTTCCCGAACCAGGCCAGTGTCGCGGCGCGCACGCCTTCGAGATTGCCGCCATAGGGCGCGTGGGTCAGGTAGAGGTCGAGGATATCCTGTTTGCCCAGCTGCCGTTCCAGTGCCAGCGCCACCCGGATCTGACGCAGCTTGCCGCGCCAGCGGCCAGTCGGGCCATTTTCCAGCAGGCGCGCGACCTGCATCGTCAGGGTGGAACCACCCGACACCACCTGCCCGTTCCACAGCGCCTGTGCGGAGGCGCGGATCATCGCCAGCAGGTCAACGCCCGAATGGGTCCAGAAGCGTTTGTCCTCATACCGGATCAGCATTGCGACAAAATCCGGATCGACCGGCCCCGGCTGCAATCGCCAGAGGCCGTCCTCGACCGGATAGGCCCGCAGCAACGCGCCGTTGCGGTCCCGTACCTCGGTCGATGTCTGCGCCAGTGTCGACGGCAGAACGGTGCGGGCAATCCACCCGTCTGCCGCGTCGCGCGCAAGTGCGGACAGGAACAGTCCCGCGGCAAGACCCAGCAAGATGCGCGCCGGACTAGCCATCGACCCAGCCTTCCCACAAGCCGGGATATGCGGTAACGAAGCCCGATCCGTGGACCTCAAGCTCGGCCTCGAAGTTTGGCGAGCTGTAACGGATGCCGGTTGCGTCGATGCGGGTATAGATCTGGTTCAGCCGTTCCAGCATGCCCAGACCGGGTTTCAGCCAGGCGGCGCTGACGTGGGCGCTTTGGCCCCGGGCCAGCGACAGGCGGCGCAGGGGAAGCAGGTTGGTGGCCGGAGTAAAGCTGAGGTCGAGATCATGGCAGTTGGCGGTGTTGTCCTGCATCTCGTCATTCAGAACCCACCCCTGCGGCCCGCGATGCAGGCGCAGCGCAATGGCGCGCCCGCCGATGTGGCCCGCCACATCCGCCGACAGGCTGTACCAGTCGGGATCGCAGCGCACGTCATAACTGAGACTGGCATCAACGCCATCGTCATGCCAGAGCGCCTGACCGACCAGCATCCAGCCCTGATCCAGTTGCGACAGGGTGCAACGGTCGGTGCCCTGGATGTCGAGCCGACGCCAATGGGCCGAGGCGACGGCCGTGCGCCCGGTCATTGCACCGCGACCCGCCCGGTGCCGGTCCAGGCGCGGTTGCGGGGGCGGTACATATCCTCGACCGAGGCCGCCGGGTGGTGAAAGCTGCCCGGCGTGACCGCGCGGGCGACATAGGCCAGCGTTATGGTGACGGGGCCGAACTGATCCACCGCCGCAAGGAATCGGTCAGACCGGAATTCGGCATGGGTGGCCTCGGAAAGGCTGAGCCAGTCGAGCGCACGCACATCACCCGATCGCAAGAGGTTGGGGTTGTCGATCTCGATCCCCGCCGGGAGCGGATCGTTGATCATCAGCCGGGCGCCGCCATCCTCGAACGGTGTCACGGTCAGAACCGTCACAAAACGTTCGCCCACGGCAAAGTTGCTGCGGTCAAGCGGCGCGCCATCCATCGAGAAATACTGGCGGGTGAGGGAATACCCCGTGCCGCCCGCCTGTGGCGCGACCTCGGGCACGCCAGAGACGGTGAGGGTGATGTCGGTGCTGTGCCCGTCGGCGGCGGTGATGTTGAGCACCTCGTCCGCCGCGTCCGCCAGCACCTGCACGAAGGGGCCATCGACGGGCTCGCCATTGACCTGCAGGCCGGATCGTTCGGGCGTCTGCACCAGCGCATGGGCGGCCAGCAGGGACCAGGCGGCCTCTTGCGTCGACAGTGCGCCGGTGTCGGAACTGATCCGGGCTACCAACGCGTCGCGGTCGATGGCGGCGCTGCCTGCCTCGGTCGCCAGCGCAAGCAGCCCGGCGGCATCACGCAGAGGTGTGCCATAATCGGCGCGCCAGAGCGTTTCGTCCTGCGCAGGGCGGTTCGCCACCATGCGCGCGGCGCGGGCAAACATGGTGTCGGCGCGGGTCTGGTCGCCATAGGCCGCCAGCGCCGCCCCCAGTTGTGCCGCCGCCAGCGGGGTCGAAAACGCCTGGCCCTTGACGTCGGCATAATAGCGCAGATCCCCCATTGCCGCCGCACCTTCACGCGCCAGCACCATCAGGGCATAGGCGATATCCTCGCCCCCCTGATCGAAATCGGGGGCATAGCTGATGCGGTTGCGCAGGTTGTCCATCGCCTGAGCAAAGGCGCGGTCGGGAACAGCATGGCCCTGCGCGCGGGCGCGGGACAGGAAGTCACCCACATAGGCATCAAGCCAGAAATCGCCGCTTTCGGCGCGCCAAAGGCCAAAGGAGCCGTTTCCGGCCTGCCGGGCCAGGACGCTGCGGATCGCGGCGTTGATCCTGTCGGATACCGCAGTTCGGTTTCCCAGCCCCGTGGCCTGCGCCACCGAAGACAGGTAGAGCAGCGGCAGGGCCTGGCTGGTCACCTGTTCGGTGCAGCCATAGGGATAGCGGTCGAGCGTGTCCAAAAGGCCCGGCGCGTCGAACCGCGCCAGTGGCCCGGCAGACAGGACAGCCTTGCCGGAGCCGGGGTGCAGCCCGGCAAAGACATCGGCCGAGAACAGGAAGCTGTCACCCGCGCCCAGCGCGAAGCGGCGCGTCTGGGCCACGACCGGATCGTTGGCACGTACTGGCAGGGTCAGTGATTGGGTCAGAGCGCGGCCATCGGGGGTCGTGACGGTCACGTCGATCGCCGGATCGCCCAGCGCGGTAGCGCGCACGGGGATCTCGAACACCGCCTTGGCCCCTTCCTCCAACGTGAAACCGGCGGGCGTGTCTCCCAGATCCAGCGCCGCTGAGGCGGCAAGGGTCAGGCCCATATCCCCGGCGGGACCATCGGCATGGACAATCTCCAACAGCAGTCGGCTGGTGTCACCGGGAGCCAGGTATCGCGGCAGGCTGGCGGTCACGACCACGGGGTCGCGCACGGTCATCTCGGCCTCGGCCTGTCCCACCGCGCGGGCAGACCAAGCGACCGCCATCAGCCGTACCGTGCCGTTGAAGGCGGGCAGAGGCAGGTCAATCACGGCCTCGCCGTTGGTGTCCACTTTCACCGGGCCGGAGAACACCGCCATCAGATCCTGCGTCGGTGGCGGTGATTGCATGCGCAGGCCCGCATCGCTGTCACCTCCAGAACGCACGGTGCCCATCGCGCCGTTCATGCCATCGATCAGACGGCCATAGACGTCGCGCAGTTCGACCCCAAGACGGCGCTGGCCGAAATAGTATCCCGTTGGATCGGGGCTGTCGAAGCCCGTGAGGTTCAGGATGCCCACATCCACAGCCGCCAGCGTCAGCCAGGCCTGTTCTCCTTCGGCAACGCCGTCAACCTTGATGCGGGCCTGTTGGGTCTGGCGCGGTTCGGCCACCGGAGGAGCCTCGATCGACACCGCAAGTTCGCGCCCCGGCGCCGCGACGGCAGCATGGGCCACGCCCAGCGCACGGGCCGGGTTCTGACCGGAAGTGACATCCATCGGGCGGATCACGGTCGCGGTTACATAAGCGCCCGCGCCCCAAGCCTCGGTCACCGGCAGGGGAATGACGCTTGCGCCCTGGGGTACGTCGATGGACTGACGCAAGATCACCCGGTTCGACAGGACGGCGATCTGCGCGATACCCGCTGCGCGCGGCACAATCCGCAGCTGCGCGGTGTCGCCGGGGCGATAGCTGTCACGGTCGAGCGACATTTCCAGCCGGTCGGGCGTGGCGGTGGCATCAGCGGCCTGATACCAGCCTGCGTGGAAATCCACGGCAGCGGCGGCATAGTCGCCGTCCAGCCGTTCGATCACCAGCTCATACCGGCCCCAATCGACCGGCTGGCTGAGCGGCAGGGGATCGGTGCCCAGGTCGGCCTCGCCCGTGGCGATGCGGGTGCGGCGCGTGGTGGGTTCCCAGTTCCAGTTGCCGTAGAGCTGATACCATTGATAACGCGTCTCGACGCGGTTCAGTGTCCAGCGCACGCGCATGTTGGCAGGCGTCAGATCGGGCGACAGGGCGACAATCTGAAACGCGGCCTCGGCCCCTTCGGCCACCACGTCGTCGAACATCGGCTTGATGCCGATCACCGGGGTTTGCGGCAGAACGGGCGCAGTCAGGCGGCGTTCGACCGGTCGGCCCGAGCCGTCGGCCAGACGGGCGATCACCGTCGCCTCTAGTGGCTTGCCCGGCAAATCGACCGAAGGAATTTCGACCGCCACGGTCGCCTGACCCAGAGCATCGGTTCGCGCACCGCCGAAATGGCTGGATGGGGAAGGATTCGGAGCGTCATAGCGGCCAAAACGATAGCCTTCGTACCCAGCCACGGTTTCGGCAGCGCGCAGAACCACCTGCCCGTCGATGGTCAGGTCGGAACCCGGCGCGCCAAAAAGATATCGTGCCTCGATTTGCAGCGGCGGGCTGTCACCGGGGCGCAGGGGCGTGTTGGGCAGGGCCAAGTCGAAGTCGATGCGCTCGGGCAGGAAATCCTCGACCAGCACGGTCTGGCTGGCCAGTGCGGGGCCTTGCGGATCGGTCCTGAGTTCGATCCGCCAGGTGCCGCGCGGGGCGTCACCCGCCACGGGCATGACAAAGACGTGGCCGCCTGCCTTGCCGCCGTCCGAGACCGCGCGGCGGTATTCGACACCGTCGGGTCGGCTGAGGATGGCGGTCAGCGGCAGTCCTTCGACCGCCTGCGCCCGATCATCGCGGGTCAGGGCGGTCAGATGAATGGTCTCGCCCGCGCGATATACGCCGCGATCGGTTGTCAGGAACACGTCGACCGGCCCGGCGGGCGGGCGCCCCTCGACCCCGCGATCGGACAGGTCGAAGGCGGGATCGGTGAGCGGCAGGAAGGAGAAATCGCTGCCACTTTCTGCGAGGATCAACGCCGGGGCTGCCGCCCCGCGCCCGCGCGTGAGACCGGGATCGAACCGGGCATAGCCGTCGGCATCGGTTGTGGCTTTTGCAATCACGGCATTGGCCTGAGAGATCAGCGAGACTTCGACGCCCGCGCGCGAAGTGGCGTCACCGAGGCTCCGGACAGCTACATGCAACCCGTCGGTGCCCGACATCGAGCTGAGGCCCAGATCGGACAGAACGAACCACTGGGTCGCGCCGGGGTCGTCATAGGGATCGGCACCCGGTACCCGCGCAGTCAGCGCATAGATGCCCGCCGGTTGCTGCGCGATTGCGGCCCCCATCGGCAGACGGGAAGTCATGTCGCGGTTGAGCTCGGATTGCACCTCGGCGGTACCGGTCCAGACCTCCTGAGCAATCTCTGACGAAAACTGCTGATCCTGCCAGTGACTGAGCGGGCGGCCGAAGAAGCCGTCCTGTACCGCGCGCAGCAAATTTCGGTCGCTGATCCGGCGAAGTTTCAGATCAAGCCGGGTCAGGTTGACGGTCTCGACCGGCAGCGCCGCATCGGCCGCTTTGGGCAGAACGTAGCTGCGGCCGGGAAAGCGGACCGATGGCGCGCGGTCGCGGACATAGTGTGTCAGCTCGACATCCTTGATCAGCGCCTCGCCCGAGGCGGCGGGCAGACCCTGCCGGATGACGAGGCGGTAACGCTTGCCATGCTCGACCCCATCCACGCAAAGCTGGCGGTCATCGGCCTGTACCACGAGCTGAGGTTCGGGCAATTGCACGAATGGTTCGTAGTCGACACCGGCCTGCACCAGCGGTTCGGAAAACTCTGCGCAGATGCGTGGCTGGGCAGCATCGCTTTCAACAGTGGTATCCGTTATGCGAAAGCCGTATTTCGCCACCGCCGCTTCGAGGGCGGCCAGGATGTCAGCGCGCGGCTGCAGGTCCGAGGCCAGCCGCAGCGCCGAGACCATGTCGCGGCCCCGATCGCTGCGTTCCAGCGCGTCGCCCATCACCGACAGGGCGGTCGCCCGCGCAGCGGGGGCTTCCGCGCGCAGATAGGCATTCACCGCTGCGTTCAGTGCCCGCATGGAATAATCGCGCTGGCGTTGCCGGTCGTCGCCCGGGATATCCAGCAACAGGCGCGCGTAGTCGGCCCACAGATCGCCCCGGTCAGTAAGCGATACCGCGATACCGGTCCAGCGCATCGCCAGTTGCGGCGTGTCGGCGGCGTGGGCCGCCGCCAGAACCGATGCCGGATCGAACCCGCCACCGGGATGGCGCAGGCCAAGATCGCGGGCCTGGTTGCGCGCGCGCGCCAGATCGTCATCGCTCAGGAACGGCAGTTCCGCGGAGCGAACGCGGGACAGTGCGAGCGCCTCGTCGCCTGTCGCAATCTTTTGCGCCGATAGCGCGCCCTCGTAGATGTCCTGCCGCGATATGCCGGATTTCGGGAAACACGCGTTTGAACGGGTGTTGTAGGTGAAGGCGGCACATCGGCTGTTGGCGGAACAGGCCCGCACACAGGATTGCAGGTCGGTGTCGAACAGGGGGTCCAGATCCGAGCCATAAAAATCGGCGTCACGGGTGACGACAAAGCGGAAATCAGCGGTGCCGGATTGGGCATGCAGGTCGTTCGCTCCGGAAAAGATCAGCAAAATCAAGGAAATTGAGAAAAATGCAAAGCGGCGCATGGCGACCTCCTGTTTGGTCTCAAGGTGACACGGGCGGCCGTGCCTTTGCAACGCCAGAGACGCGGCCAAGACAGGTTTAAACAGTTTTTCACCTAATCACCCGATGCTGCGCCGAGACTGTCAAGGAAACCGAAGAATGAGCCTTGCCGACAAACTGGCCCGGGAACGGCGCGCGCGACTGGCGGCCGAGCGGCGGCTGGACCTCAAACAGGCGGAATTGTCTGCTGCAAACCGCAAGCTTGGCCAGCATGCGATGGCCTTGACGAAAGAGATTGGCGAGACCCGCGCCGAAGTCGCCACCGTGCGGGATGAAAATGAAAAGGTGAAATCAGATCTCACGGTGGCAAATGCCAAGATCGAAGTGGCCGAACGCCGGTTGTGGCATTCGATCCAGACCATTCAGGACGGGTTCGCCTATTATGACGCCGATCACAGGATGATCGGTGCGAACACCGCCTATCTGAGTGTTTTCGATGGTCTGGACGAGGTTGCACCCGGCATATCCTATATGCGCCTGCTTGAGATCCTGACAGATGAGGGCCTGATCGATCTGGGCGAACAGTCCGCATCCGAGTGGCGCGACATGATGCGCAACCGCTGGCTGTCGGACATTCCCGAACCGATCGTGATCCAGCTCTGGAACCGGCAATATGTCAAGCTCATCGACCAACGAGGCCATGGCGGCGATATGGTCAGCCTGGCGCTCAACATCACCGCGACTGTCCGTTACGAGGCTGAGTTGCGCGCAGCCCGCGAAAAAGCCGAAGCGGCGAACCGGGCGAAATCGGCCTTTTTAGCGAATATGAGCCACGAAATCCGAACGCCGATGAACGGCATCGTCGGCATGTCGGAACTGCTGACCGATACCGTGCTGGACGAAGAACAGCAAACTTATGTCGACACCATCCGCAGTTCGGGTGAGGCATTGCTGGTCATCATCAATGACGTGCTGGATTATTCCAAGATCGAGGCTGACAGGCTGGTGCTTTACCCCGAAAGCTTTGATCTGGAACGGTGCATCCACGAGATTGCCATGCTGATGCAACCGACGGTTAGGGAAAAGGGATTGTCGCTGCTGGTGGATTACGACCTGTTCCTGCCGACGCTGTTTGTCGGCGATCCGGGCCGGGTGCGGCAGGTATTGACAAATCTGTTGGGGAACGCGGTGAAATTCACCGCCAAGGGGCATGTGCTGATCCGGGTAACCGGCGTTCCGGATGCCGAAAATGGGACATGCAGCATTCATATGGCGATCGAGGATACCGGCATCGGTATCGCCAGATCGAAAATCGACCACATCTTCGGCGAGTTCAATCAGGTCGAGGATGAGCGGAACCGCGCCTTTGAGGGCACCGGGTTGGGCCTGGCCATTTCGCAACGGCTGGTCGAGATCATGGGCGGCAGGATCTGGGTGGAAAGCGAAGAGGGGCAAGGCACCTGTTTCGGATTCCGGATCACCCTGCCGACAGCCGAAGGGCCACAGCCCGTTCCCCCCAGCCTGACGGAACGTCTGCATCATGTCATGGTGGTGGATGATCTGGCGGTCAACCGGGCGATTCTGGAAAAACAGCTTGACCGCCTGGGGGCAAGGGTGACGTCGTGCCGGTCGGGGGCCGAGGCGTTACAACGACTGGATGAGAGCGTCGATTTGATCCTCAGCGATCATCACATGCCCGATCTGGAAGGGCTGGAGATGGCGCGCCTGATGCGCGAGCGGGGATGGGATGACGTGCCGATCGTCATCGTGACCGCGAATCCCGGTGCGATCCACGGCGATGCAAACCGGCATCTGGTTCAGGGCGTCATGCAGAAACCGGTGCCGCGGGCGGAACTGTTCTCGCGTCTCGAAGCGTTGGGAGCAGTGGTCTTTGATCGGATTCCCGCGCTGGACGACCGGGAGGAAACGGCCGATACACATGAGCCGGCCATTCCCTCGGGGCAGCTCCGGACGATGCGGGTTCTGGCGGCCGAGGACAACCGGACCAACCAGCTGGTCCTGAGCAAGATGGTCAAGGATCTGGATATCGAACTGCGGTTCGCAGGCAATGGTATCGAGGCGGTGGAAGCATTTTCGGCGTTTGCGCCCGACCTGATCTTCATGGATATCTCGATGCCCAAGATGGATGGTAAACAGGCCGCCGGCGAAATCCGCCGTATCGAGGCAGACAGCGGGCGGCGCGTGCCCATCGTCGCCCTGACCGCGCATGCCATGGCCGGGGATGCCGAGGGGATATTGGCGGCAGGTCTGGATCATTATCTGACCAAGCCGCTGCAAAAGGCCCTGATCCATGAAATGATCATCGAGCATCAACCGTCGGACGCGCGCCCGGTGGTCCCGTCCAGGCCTGAATTGCCTTGTGCGCCCATCTGACCCGACATAGCTTTGAGCCATGATCGAAGACCGTGGATTCCGGCCCCGAGCCTTGGGCGAAATTGCCATCCGCTGCGCCGATATGGCGGCGATGATTGCATTCTATGAGACCGTCATCGGGCTGGAACGGGTGCGGGGGGATCGCGACAGCCCCATCGTTTTTTTCAAGATCGCCGAAGGGTTCGGCGGGCATACCAGCGTGCTGGCCCTGTTCCATCACGACACCGCGCCTCGCCCCGGCGATGCGGGCGGGCCGGTGACGGGCGGCAACTCGGCGCTGCATCACATCGCCCTGTCGCTGCCGTTTGACGAGCAGGAGGCCGTGATGCGCTGGTATGACCGGATCGGCCAGTCCTATCGGGTGGAACAGTTCGGCTGGATCGGCTGGCGCGGCATTTTCACCGCAGACCCCGAAGGCAATACGGTGGAGCTGGTGGCCTTTGATCCGTCGATGCTGGACGGTCAGGCCTGATAGGGGCGGACAAAGACCGGCTTGTCAGGTTCGGACAGATCGGGGCGATGGGCATATCCGCCGGTGTTGAAATCGGTCAGCGAGGCCGGATCGGTCAACCGGTGCTGGATCACGTATCGCGCCATCGCGCCACGCGCCTTCTTGGCGAAGAAACTGACGATCTTTGGCGCACCGCCCTTGTCCTCCATGAAGACGGGCGTCACGACGCGAAGTTTCAGCGCCTTTTGGTCGACTGCGCCGAAATATTCCTGACTGGCGCAGTTGACCAGAATTTCGGAACCGATCTGTTCAGCCTGATGGTTGAGCGCCTTGCTGAGCTGATCGCGCCAATACTCATAGAGGTTTTTGCCGCGCCGGGTTTTCAGCTTGCTGCCCATCTCGAGCCGATAGGCCTGCATCGCGTCGAGCGGACGCAGCACGCCATAAAGCCCCGACAGGATGCGCAGGTGATCCTGCGCCCATGCCATTTCGTCGGCATCCAGCGAGGTGGCCTCGAGCCCCTGATAGGTATCGCCAGCAAATGCAAGGGCTGCAGGGCGGGTCGCGTTACGATCCGGCGTATCGGCGAAGACCTGAAAGCGGTCGCGGTTCAGACGGGCCAGATCGTCGCTGAGACTCATCAGTTTCTTCAGGTCACCCAGCGTCAGGTTACGGGCACTTTTCGCCAGCCTGATCGCATCCTCCTGAAAGGCGGGTTCGGTCGCCTCGACATCCCGCTCCGCCCAGTCCAGCCGCTTGGCCGGAGAGATCACTACCAGCATATCCGCCCCCAAAATCCCTTGCCGTTCCGCCGTATCTAGCCCGCCGCCCCCAGGACGTCCAGAAAGGCCGGGCCGAAACGTTCCGCGCGGCGTTCGCCCAGCACCTGTTCCAGACCGCGCACATCGCCGGGGCGCAGTTGCGCCACCTTGGCCAGCTGTGAGGCCGAACAGGTCAGCGGCTTGTCGATCCCGTCGGGACCACGCGCCAGTTCCGATTGCACTTCGAGCAGGCGGTCATAGACGCCTGCGGTCTCGCGACCGGCCAGTTTGCGCCGCGCCGGATGCAGCGCCGCCGCCTCGCCCGAGATCACTTGGAGGAAGGTCGCGCCATAGCGCTCCAGTTTTTTCGCGCCGACACCGCCGACACGGGCCATGTCATCGAGCGACCTGGGCCGTTTTTCGGCCATTTCGATCAGGGTCCGGTCGGGGAAAATGACGTAGGCAGGCACGCGCGCGGCCTCGGCCAGTGCACGGCGTTTGGCCTTGAGCGCCGACAGAAGCGGCGCGTCCTCTTCGCTCACCATGGTCTTGACGGCGGGTCGGCGGACGGCCTTGTTGATCGTATCCTTGCGCAGGCGGATCGTCGCCTCGGCCTTGAGGATCGGTTTGGCAGCCTCGGTCATGCGCAACGCGCCGTGGCGTTCGGGATCGGGGCGGATCAGGTCGTGCCCCATCATCTGCCGGAAAATCGCCTGCCACTGGGGCCGTGACCATGCCTTGCCGACACCAAAGGTGGGCAGGTCGTCATGGCGGCGGGCGCGCACCTTGTCGGTGTCGTTGCCGGTCAGGATGTCGATCAGGTGGCCCGCGCCAAACCATTCTTCGGTGCGCAGAATGGCCGACAGGGCCATGCGCACAGGGGTGGTGCCGTCGAACACATCTGCCGGGCTGTCGCAGAGGTCGCATTTGCCGCAGGGCTCGGCCTGTTCCCCGAAATATCCCAACAGGGTCTGGCGACGGCAATCCAGCGCTTCGGCCAGCCCCAAAAGCGCGTTGAGCCGCGCGTGGTCAGCGGCGCGACGTTCGGGTGGGGCCAGCCCCTCGTCGATCTGGGACCGACGCAGGCGAATGTCGTCGGGGCCGAACAGGGTCAGGGTCTCGGCGGGCGCTCCGTCGCGACCGGCGCGCCCGATTTCCTGATAGTAGGCCTCGATGGACTTCGGCAGATCGGCATGGGCAACCCAACGGATGTCGGGCTTGTCGATGCCCATTCCGAAGGCGACGGTGGCGACGACGATCAGCCCGTCCTCGCGCGCGAAGCGGGTTTCGACAATGCGGCGATCCTCGGCCTCCATGCCGCCGTGATAGTGACAGGCGTTGTGGCCATCCTCGCGCAGGGCCTGGGCCAGCACTTCGGTCTTGTTGCGGGTGCCGCAATAGACGATGCCGGACTGACCCTTGCGGGCATCGGCAAAGTCGAGAACCTGCTTGCGCGGGCCGTCCTTGGCGGCAAAGGCCAGGTGGATGTTGGGCCGGTCGAAACCGCGAAGAAACGTGCGCGGGACCTGACCGTCGAACAGCTTTTCGACGATCTCGTCACGGGTTTCGGCGTCTGCCGTGGCGGTGAAGGCCGCGAGCGGGACGTTCAACGCGCGCCTGAGCTCTCCGATCCGCAGGTAGTCGGGGCGGAAATCGTGTCCCCATTGGCTGACACAATGGGCCTCGTCCACGGCAATCAGGGTGACGTTGATCCGACGCAGCATGCCCAACGCGGACCCGGCAGCGAGGCGTTCGGGCGCCATGTAGAGGAGTTTCAGGCGCCCGGCCTGAAGTGCCTCCCAAACAGCATCGGTTTCCTCGACCGTGTTGCCCGAGGTGAGCGCACCGGCTTCGACCCCGGCCTCCTGCAAGGCACGGACCTGGTCGCGCATGAGCGCGATTAGCGGCGAGATGACAACCGTCACCCCGTCGCGCAACAGCGCCGGAAGCTGGAAACAGAGCGACTTGCCACCGCCGGTCGGCATGATGGCCAGCACGTTTTCGCCCGCCGTCACAGCATCGACGATCTCTGCCTGTCCGGTGCGGAAGTCGTCGAATCCGAAGACATCTCGCAGCAATGGCGCGGCGTCCAGCATGTTCGGGTGGCCCTGTTCACAACTTTTGGTGTCTGCTCTTGATGGGCAGTTTCACACACTAAGATTCGGTGAACAAGTGCGCAAAAGAGGTCAGTAGAAATAGACTGCGTTGTTCACCAGAACGATCCGCAACGCATAAACGCCGATCAGCACCACCAGCGGCGCAAGGTCGATGCCGCCCATCGGTGGCAGGATGCGGCGGACGGGGCCATAGATCGGTTCGAGAATGCGGTTCAGCCCATACCAGATCTGCGCCACGAATTGCTGATGCAGGTTCAGAACCTGGAAATTGATCAGCCAGCTCATGATCACATGCGCCAGGATGAAGAACCAGACAACGTCCAGGATCAGCAGCAGGATTTGGATCAGCGACAGCATGGGCACTCCGTTTTCAGACTAGCCGAGACCTAAGCAGCCTCGACCAAAAGAGCAACCCTGCACGTGATCGTCACTGCGTCAGGCGCAGTTTCTGGATCGAGGAAGCGATGGACACAAATGCCTTTTCGATGTCCAGTCCACTCACATCATAGACGTGACTGTCGGAGCTGGCGCAGTTTTCGATAACTCTAAGACCCTCGGTTGGCGCTTCGAATGCGATGCCGTAGACGATGATGCCCTCTCGTTTCGCGATCCGGCAGATGTTCTTGGTGCGCTGATCCTTGGCGGTCGCGTTAATCCTGGAAAAAGCGGCTTCAAACCACCTGCCGGCGTAACCGTTGTTTATCGGATAGTAGTTGTACAATGCGTTCCAATAAATGGACGCACGATTGAACAATTCCTGATAGGTCAGCCGGACGGCATCACCCGGCTCGTTGTCACCGTAAGGATGGTCAGACGTGTCGGGCGTGGTTCGGAAATTGTTTTTGTCCGGCCAGTAATACTGGTGATTGTTTCCTTGTGAGAAAAACACCGAATACTGATCTTCCTCGGCGTTGTACCAAACGTCAGACAAACCCGACCTTAGCGATGGATTGAGAAGCGGCTGGTCGGTGTTTTTACCATCGGTCATGACGATTACGATCTTGATCACGTCCTTGTCGTAATCAATTGGCCGGCTGGCAAACTCTGCCGGGACGACGCCATCGGCGCTGAGGTCGCCCACGATATCGCGCATGCTGGGGTCCAAAAGTGCGACCCCCCATTTCATGCCGATTTCGATGGACGTGTTGCCCTTGGCGGTCAACTTGTCGATCTGCTCTTTCAGTTTAGTCGCGCTATTGGAAAATGCCGTAATCTCGCTCCCGTCACGGATAGGACAAACCGGGCTCGTTATCGGATCTTCGCTATCGGTAAACGGATCGAAATGCGCGGTTCTTTCAAGCCGATCGTTGCGGTGCAGGTCGGTGTCGCTGAACTGTTCCGGAATAAAATTCACACAATGGGAATAGTCGTGTTCCTGCGTAACATTGGTGAACTTGTCCAGCAACGTCTCGCCCGCATTGACCTGTGTAGCGTAGGGCACGATCGAGATCGAGGTTTCATCACTTTCGGATTTTTCCAGCAAAAGTTCGACAAACTCTTTTGCCGCGCCCTGCAACAGCGCGATCTTGGTGCTGCCATCCCGGCTGGCTTCCCCCATCGACCCCGAAATATCCAGCACCAGCGAAATCTCGACAGCGCCGATCGATTCTTCGGCGATGCTGCCCGCAACCGCACTCAGGCTGTCCACGCCGGACATATGCATGAAATGCGTGGGCACGACGGTTTCCGCGGTGGCCGTGATCTTGCGGAAGCCAAGGCCCTCGTCCACCTTGACCGCCTTAAGCCGATCTTCCAGCCCCGCCTTCTTCAGGTAGTCCCTGACAACAGCTTCGGGATCGAGTGTCTGGTCGAGGTCCGCGGCACCCAATGTCGCGCGGTCGAGAGTGGATTGCAGCAGGACCCGTTCCCGTTCGTACCGCATCAGGTCAACCCCAAGCCCGACGGTGATCAGGATGATCAGAAACAAAAACAAACCAAGGATCGTCATGGACCCGCGTTCGTTCTTGCAGAATTGCCAAGCCGCAAGGGCAATTGTTTTTGGTGATCTGCCGCAGCAGTCGCGCAACTTATTTGGGAACAACGTCATGAGGCAATCCTCACTGGGCGGATAAGGGTTGGGGCTTAAAGTGTGTGTCGGGCCTAGTACCCGACTGTGGCGGTAATTTGGCGGAACTGTCGTAAATCCCATCACTTTTTTCGTAACGCAGGGTAATTTCGGAACAATGTGAAAAACTAATGGAAACAGTTTCCAAATTAGGATCAACGATTCGCGAAGATGCGGAACGCCCGGAAAGGCTTGCCTCATCCTGTGTACTGCCCGCATAAGGAGAACAAAAGGCAGGAGGGGCAGGAATGGCAGCGGTATCCAGGCGCAGGCGCATTTGGGGGTGGTGGTTTTTCGATTGGGCCAGCCAGCCCTATCACACGTTGCTGGTCACGTTTGTGTTCGGCCCTTATTTCGCGGGCGTGGCCGCCGAGTATTTCGCGAGCACCGGGCTGGACGCGCAAAGCGCGGCGGCGCAGGCGCAAAGCGTCTGGGCAAGGTGCCTGACCATAACCGGCCTGATCATCGCATTTGGCGCACCACTGCTGGGGGCACTTGCCGACGTGTCCGGGCGGCGCATTCCGTATATCTTTGCCTTTTCGGTGATGTATGCGGCGGGATCGGCGGCGCTGTGGTACACGATGCCCGACGGGTCGAACATGTGGTTGATCCTATCGGCCTTTGGACTGGGCTTTGTGGGCGCGGAATATGCGCTGATCTTCATCAACTCCCAACTTCCCGATCTGGGAAACGAACACGAGGTGGGCGAAATCTCGGGATCGGGGTTCGCGTTCGGTTATTTCGGAGGGTTGTTGTCGCTGGCGATCATGCTGGCCCTGTTTGTCGAGCAGCCAAACGGCAAGACGCTGATCGGAATGGACCCAATGTTCGGGCTGGATGCGGGTCAGCGCGAGGGAACGCGCTTTGTCGGCCCATTCACCGCCGGGTGGTTCATTCTGTTCATGGTGCCGTATTTCCTGTGGGTCCGGGATGAGGACCGTGGCGACCGCAAGGGCAGCGTCGGTGAGGCGCTGCGTTTGCTGGGAAAATCGGTGTCGAACCTGCGCCATCGCGGCAGCCTGTCGGCATATCTGGGATCGTCGATGTTCTATCGCGATGCGCTGAACGGGCTATACAGTTTCGGCGGCGTCTATGCGCGACTGGTTCTGGAATGGGACCTGATCAGGATCGGTGTTTTCGGCATCGTCAGCGTGCTCGCCTCGGCGGTCTTTGCCTGGATCGGCGGCAAGCTGGACCGCAGGTTCGGCCCCAAACCGGTTATTCTGGTAACAATATGGGTTCTGATCCTCGTGTGCGTCACCATCGTGTCGATGGACAGAACTCAGATCTACGGCATCGCCCTGCCCGAGGGATCGGGCTTGCCGGACATGGTGTTTTTCGGCTGCGGTATCCTGATCGGGGGCATGGGGGGCATCCTGCAATCTGCCAGCCGGTCGATGATGGTGCGCCACACCGACCCGAAGGCACCTGTCGAAAGCTTTGGCCTTTACGGCCTGTCGGGCCGCGCCACCGCCTTTGCCGCGCCGCTTTTGATCGACCTAGCAACAATCGGCACGGGCAGCGCGCGTTTGGGGGTTTCCCCGATCGTGGCGTTGTTTATTCTGGGGCTGTTCCTGATGCGTTGGGTCAGACCGGAAGGGGACCAGAAACAATGATTTTTTTACGTCTTTTGACAGTTATCGGAATTTCGATTCTGGCCTGTTCGGCCAATGCCGCACCGTTAGCCAAGGAATTGTTCGGGGCAAAACAGCAGGCCTCCCGGCAGAAACCTGCCGCCTATGGCAGCTATGCCAAAGGATGCGCGGCGGGGTCGGTACAACTGCCTGAAACCGGCCCGACATGGCAGGCGATGCGGTTGTCGCGCAATCGCAACTGGGGACACCCGGAAACCATCGACTTTGTTCAGGACCTCAGCCAGTTTGCCGCCAGGCAGCGCGGCTGGGGCGGGCTGTATATCGGCGATATCAGTCAGCCGCGCGGCGGGCCGATGCTGTCGGGCCATCGCAGTCACCAGATCGGGCTGGACATTGATATCTGGATGCTGCCGGCCAACAATCTGCGCCTGACCCGGCAGGCGCGCGAGAAGATCTCGTCCATCTCGCTGCGCCGGGCGAACGGGGCTTATGTCAACAGCAACTGGACAGCCAACCATCACGCGATCATTCGCGAGGCGGCCAAGGACAAGCGAGTGGCGCGAATTTTCGTCTTTCCCGGCGCCAAGGTTCAGATGTGCAATGACGAAAAGGGTAATCGCGCCTATTTGCGCAAGATCCGCCCTTGGTGGGGCCATCATTACCATTTTCACGTCAGGCTGAACTGTCCGCGCGGGGCAAAGGGATGCGCCAATCAAAACCCGCCGCCCAAAGGGGACGGCTGTGCAGAAGCGCAACAATGGGTCAACAATATCCTGAATCCGCCACCGCCCGATCCGAACGCGCCGCCTCCAAAGAAACGCCGTGAATACGTGCTGGCTGATCTGCCGAACCAATGCGCCGCTGTCTTGCAATCGGATTGATATCCGCCCTGTGCGTCGCGGGTTCGGTTCAGGCTGTGGACATCAAGCAGTCCACATATCTGAGCAGTTTTACCTGGCGGCACAAGGCGATCTGGTTTGGAGGGTTCTCTGCCCTGGAATTGTCCGACAACGGATCCGACATGACGGTTCTGAGCGACCGAACATCCATTTTGACCGCCCGGATTCTTCGCGACGGCGATGCGATAACAGGAGTGGACATCGGGCCGCGTTTTCAGGTGCGCTCCAGCCAGAACCGGGTTCTGCCCGGGTGGGTCGGGGATTCCGAAGGGCTGGCCATCGACCGCGATGGGACGATCTATATCTCCTTTGAGGGTGTGCATCGCGTCGCGCGTTACGAAACGCTGGACGGACGTTCGAACGTTCTGCCGCGTCCCGAAGCCTTTACCAAGCTGGCGCGGAACGGTTCGTTCGAAGCGCTCGCAATCGACGCGCAGGGGCGGGTTTACACGATGCCGGAAAGCAGCCGCACCACCGATGGGTCAATCCCGGTTTACAGGTGGGATGGTAAACGGTGGTCGACACCGTTCACGCTGAGCCAGATCGGGGGGTTTCTTCCGGTCGGCGCGGATTTCGGACCGGACGGAAAGCTATACGTGCTTGAACGGGATGCATCGCTGATTGGTTTCCGTTCGCAGATACGCCGCTGGAGCATTGACGACACCGGCGTGAGTGGAGAAGAAATCCTGTTGAAAACCGGTGTCGGCACCCACGACAATCTGGAAGGCTTGTCCGTATGGCGTGACCGACTGGGCCGTCTGCGCGCCACAATGGTGTCGGACGACAATTTCCTTGGCCTGCAACGTACGGAGTTGGTGGAGTACATTCTGCCCGACTGACTTGCCTTCGCGACCGTTTTCCAATAGACGACCGCCTTGCCCGCGAAGCAGTGGGCCAAGTTGCCGCTACCTTGCCAAAACGGGTCCCGTATCATGAAACGCGCACATCTTCCCGGCATTTTTGCCATGGCCACCATTGTGGTGGCGTCGAACGTTCTGGTCCAGTTCCTGATCCTCGACGGGCTTCTGACCTGGGGCGCGTTCACCTATCCGGTCGCATTTCTGGTCACCGACGTGATGAATCGCGTCTATGGCGCGGCGGCGGCGCGGCGGGTGGTCTTTGCGGGCTTTCTGACCGGAATCGTCTGTTCGCTGATCGGTAGCCAGATCATGCTGCAGGGCGACGGATTCACCTATGCTGCCGTGCCGTTGCGGATCGCCGTCGCCTCGGGCACCGCGTTTCTGATCGCGCAGCTGACGGATGTTGTGGTGTTCAACCGATTTCGCGGTGGGCGTTGGTGGCGCGCGCCGTTGGTGTCGACGCTGATCGGCTCGGCGCTGGATACGGTGCTGTTTTTTACCATCGCCTTTTCCGCCTCGATCACGGTCTTTGGCGCCAACGCGGATGCAGCCATCAATTGGGCATGGGAGCCGGTTCCTTTCATGCTGAACGGCCCCGAAGCACCGCTGTGGGTAACGCTGGCTTTTGCCGACTGGCTGGTCAAGCTGGCGCTGGCGTTGATCGCGCTGGTTCCGTTCAGGGTGATCGTGGCGCGACTGACCGCACGGCCTGTGTAAAAAAACGCTTTGAGATTGGCACAACTTGTGGCACGCTTCTTTTCAACCGCAACAGATAGAAAAGGAGGTGATCCAGTGTCGAGAAAGAGATTGGAGAGAGGTGTCGGAACAACCGGGGGGATCGCCTGTTAAGGCAGCCCTTGGCGGAGCGCTCGCTCCGGCTGGTCGAATGATCTAACCGACCCGACCTCCTGAACTTTCGAAGGGCCGTCCCGCCGGGGCGGCCCTTTCTGTTTCTGCATGCGGCCTGTAAGGTCCGGCCCATGTTACGCGTCGCTGACAATATCGCCTTGCAGGACTGGGAACTGACCGAGAGCTTTATGCGCGCCTCGGGTCCCGGCGGGCAGAATGTGAACAAGGTTGCGACGGCGGTCGAGCTGCGATTCGAGGCCGAGCGTTCGCCATCCCTGCCGGGGCCGGTCAAGGCCCGCCTGAAACGGCTGGCCGGGCGGCGCTGGACCAAGGACGGGGCAATCGTGATCCAGTGCGACGAGACCCGGTCGCAGGCGCGAAATCGCGAGATTGCCCGCGAGCGCCTGGTCGAACTGATCGGGCGGGCGCTGGTTACGCCAAAGCGGCGCGTCGCAACCAAACCGACCTATGGATCGGTGAAACGCCGCCTGACCGCCAAGAAGGCACGCGGCGAGGTCAAGGCGCTGCGCGGCAAGGTGTCCGACGAATAATCTGGCATCTTTCGGGCGTGTTGGTACTCTTTCCTCAAACGACAGGAAGGGAGGCACAAGGTCATGAGGCTGGAGGGAAAAACCGCAATCGTCACCGGCGGTGCATCGGGGTTCGGAGCGGGAATCGCCGCCAAGTTCATCGCCGAAGGCGCACGGGTCATGGTGGCCGACATTCATCATGAGGCGGCCCGAACCATGGCCGAAAACCTTGGCCCCAACGCAACCGCTGTGCATGTCGATGTGGCCGATGGTGCGTCGGTGCAGGATATGGCCGATGCGGCGCTGCGCTGGTTCGGGCATCTGGATATCCTGGTCAACAACGCCGGGGTTACCCATCTGCCCGCCTTGCTGGAGGACGTCAGCGAGCAGGATTTCGACCGCGTGTTCAACGTGAACATGAAGTCGGTCTATCTGACAGCCCGTGCGCTGGTGCCTCATATGAAAACCCAGGGCTCGGGCGCCATCCTCAACGTGGCATCGACCGCAGGGCTGTCGCCGCGGCCAAAGCTGAACTGGTACAATGCTTCCAAGGGCTGGATGATCACCGCGACCAAGACCATGGCGGTGGAACTGGCCCCGTCAGGCGTGCGGGTCAACGCGATCTGCCCGGTGGCCGGGGAAACGCCTTTGCTGAAATCCTTTCTGGGCGAAGACACGCCCGAAATGCGCGCAAAGTTCCTGGCGACCATTCCGCTGGGCCGGTTTTCCACCCCCGAGGATATGGGCAATGCGGCCTGTTTTCTATGTTCGGACGAGGCTGGCATGGTCACCGGCGTCGCGATGGAGGTTGATGGCGGGCGGTGTATCTGAATGCCTGTCTCCGAACCCGGCAAACCAGAGCCCGTTATGACACCCGGCCCCCGCAACCTCATCACCGATGTTCCCGGCCTCAGGGTTGGAAACGCGCAGGATCATGTTCTGAAATCCGGTTCAACCGTACTGGTGGGAGAACGCGCCCTGACCGGGTCCTACTGCGTCATGGGAGGAGCACCCGGCACGCGAGAAACCGATCTGTTGGAAGCCGACAAAACGGTGGCGCAGATCGATGCGATCGTTCTGTCGGGCGGTTCGACCTATGGGCTGGATGCTGCATCCGGGGTGGTTGCGGGGCTGCGCGAACAGGGGCGCGGTTTTCCGCTGCTGAACCTGCGTATACCGCTGGTGCCCGCCGCGATCATATTCGATCTGCTTAACGGCGGAGAAAAGGACTGGCGCGACAATCCTTATCCGGCGCTGGGACGGCAGGCTTTGGATGATGCGCGCGCTGATTTCGAAATCGGCAGCGTCGGGGCCGGGACGGGTGCCTTGACCGGAACCCACAAGGGTGGGCTGGGATCCGCCTCGCTTGTTCTGGCTTCGGGCATGACTGTCGGCGCCTTGGTCGCGGTCAACCCGGTCGGTGCTGTCACCACACCCGGCGGCAGGCATTTCTGGGCCGCGCCGTTCGAGGTCGGGGAAGAGTTCGGCGGCCTTGGCCCCGATCCGCGTTCGGGGCTTGGGCGCCAGTTCACCAGCCTGAAGACCGCCGCGTTCGAGGACCTGGCCAACACCACGATCGGCATCGTCGCAACCGATGCCGCCCTGACCAAGGCGCAGGCCAAGCGCATCGCAACCGCCGCGCATGACGGCATCGCCCGGGCCATTGTGCCATCCCACTTGCCGAACGATGGTGACCTGATCTTTGCGGTTTCGACCAATGAGCGTCAGATCGACATGCCCGAGCGCGATATCCTTCAGATCGGCCATGCCGCCGCGCTTTGCATCTCGCGGGCAATCGCGCGGGCGGTATATCATGCGACACCTGCGGACGGCGACCTTTTGCCGTGCTGGTCATCCCCTACAGGCAGAAACTGATCACAATTGCCTGAAGGGTGCGACACAGTGCCGGTACAAATCCCCTCGCAGGTTGACTATGCCGTCTGACAGCGTTCCTTTTGGGACAGCCGAACCAAATCTGGAGATTCCGCCATGAACCGTATTCTTGCCACCGCCCTTGTTGGCCTTCTGGCCGCGCCTGCCTTTGCCGAAGGTGATGCCGCTGCTGGTGAAAAAGAATTCAAGAAGTGCAAATCCTGCCACATGATCGAAAGCCCCTCGGGCGAAGCGATCGTGAAGGGTGGCAAGACCGGCCCGAACCTCTATGGTGTTGCCGGACGCCCCGCAGGTAGCGTTGAGGGCTTCAAGTACAGCGACAGCATGGTCGCCGCGGGCGAAAAAGGCCTGGTCTGGGACGAAGCCACGTTCAGCGAGTTCAGCATGGACCCCAAAGGGTTCCTGCAGACTTACCTGGACGACACCTCGGCCAAGTCTAAGATGACCTTCAAGCTGAAGAAGGGCAATGAGGACGTTTTTGCCTATCTGCAGAGTGTCGCAACCGAATAAGACGGCATCCCGTCCATCCGAAAGGCCGCACGCCCCTGCGGCCTTTCGTGCGATTGAACGACGCGCAAATCAGCGTCACTTTGACAAGGCGGGTGATCTGTACGGTCATGCCGAACCTTGACGAGAAAACCGACACAAGAACAGAGCCAGACCGGCCGCCCCAAGTCCGTCAGCGTCATACGCGCAGAGAACGGCAACAGGAGAGTTTGACATGGGACTCATGATTCCGGCGTGGATCGACGGTGAACTGGCACCGGTCGACAAGCTGGAAGCCCACGAGAAGGGCCTCAAGCACAAGGCGGTGTCGGTCTTTGTCGTGCGCGGGACCGAGATCCTGATGCAGCGCCGGGCGCTGGGCAAGTATCACACACCGGGCCTTTGGGCCAATACCTGCTGCACCCATCCCGACTGGGACGAGACCTCGTCCGCCTGCGCCGTGCGCCGGATGAACGAAGAGCTGGGGATCACCGGGCTGTATCCCGAATACCGGCACCGGCTGGAATATCACGCCGACGTCGGCAATGGCATGGTCGAGAACGAAGTCGTGGACGTGTTTCTGGCCCATTCCCGAGGCCCGCTGGATGTCAAGCCGAACCCGGATGAGGTTATGGACACTCGCTGGGTCGACTATCACGATCTGCTGGCCGAGGTGCACCGCCACCCCGACCGTTTTAC
Organism: Ruegeria sp. YKSE079; assembly: GCF_059612845.1. NCBI lineage: Bacteria > Pseudomonadati > Pseudomonadota > Alphaproteobacteria > Rhodobacterales > Roseobacteraceae > Ruegeria > Ruegeria sp. YKSE079. The sequence continues at coordinate 50,486 of NZ_JBXWRJ010000013.1, forward strand.
CCCGTGGCTGAAGATTTATCTGCACAACCACGCCGACACGATCTTTGGGCCTGACCTGATCATCTCGGCCAAGTCCTGAGGCTTGCGCGCCGCCTTTGCGCCTGCTTTTTTGAGCGCAGGCAAGGGGAGAGACGAGATGACGGTTCTGATCGCCGGTGCAGGTATCGCGGGATTGAGCCTGGGGCTGACGCTGCACCAGATCGGCGTACCCTTTCGCATTTATGAATCAACCCGCAAAATCCGGCCTTTGGGCGTGGGCATCAACCTGCAACCCAATGCAGTGCGGGAGTTTTTTGACCTCGGCCTGAGCAATGAGCTGGATGCAATCGGCGTCCGAACCCGGCAATACGGGTTCTATTCCAAGCTTGGCAAAACCATCTGGGAAGAGCCGCGCGGCACCTGGGCGGGCTATGCCTGGCCGCAATACTCGGTGCATCGCGGGCGGCTGCAAATGATGCTTTACCACGCGCTGGAGGCACGCGCGGGAACCGGCTGTATCGAAACCGGCGCGCGGGCGGTTGGGTTTGACGGGGCCGCTCTACTGCTGGAGGACGGGCGGCGCATTGAAGGGTCGCTGCTGATCGCGGCGGACGGCATTCATTCGGCCATCCGGGCGCAGATGTATCCGGACGAGGGCACGCCGATCTGGAACGGGCGGGTGTTGTGGCGGGCAACCACGCGCGCGCCGGTCTGGTTCGGAGGCGGCGCGATGGTGATGATCGGCCATGACGATTTGCGGCTGGTGGCGTATCCGATATCCGATCCGGATGCCAACGGTCTGGCGGAGATCAACTGGATCGCGGAAAAGCGATTTCCGCTGGATGCGTCGTGGAAGAAAGAGGACTGGAACCGCGCCGCCGAAATCAACGATTTTCTGCCGGAGTTCGAAAATTGGATTTTCGACTGGATCGACGTTCCGGCGCTGATCCGGGGGGCGGATGTAGTTTTCGAATACCCGATGGTCGACCGCGACCCGCTGCCGCAATGGACGCACGGCCCGGTCACATTGATCGGGGATGCAGCGCACCCGACCTATCCGGTGGGCTCGAACGGCGCCAGTCAAGGCATCATCGACGCGCGGGTGATCGGGGCCAAGATGCTGAGCCATGGTGTGAACCCGTTGGCGTTAAGCGCCTATGAAGCCGAACTGCGCCCTGTCACCACCGCCGTAGGGCAGGCCAACCGGGCGGGCGGAGGCCCGGACGCTGTGCTGCAACGGGTCGAGGATCTGTCCGGCGGCAATTTCGAGGATATCGATCAGGTGATCCCAAAGGCGGACCTTGCGGCCCATGCGGAGAAATACAAATCCATCGCCGGGTTCTCGATTGCCGAACTGAACGCGCGACCAAGAACGGTTCCCGAGGGGGCCTGGGTTGGAGAATAGGTTCTGCCTCTGTCGTACTCCATTGTACGAAGTATGATCTGCTTTGCGGACGAAGCACCAATTCGCCTCTCCTGCACCAATGGCCGGTTTAGGAGCTTTGCAATCGCATCGCATATCACCTCGGGCGGATTCCGGGCTTTCGCCGCAGACGCAGACTCACCCTAGAGCGATTACGGGAGCGACCATTCAGATACTGACGACTGCGTCGCCATCGATGGAAGCAAGTTCAAGGCAATGAAAAGCCGGAACCGGAACTTCACAACGGGCACCACCCAGTCCTCAAGCCGATCAGGAAGCAGCGACGACTGACTGCGCTCGATACCCTCGATAAATCCCGACATGCCTGCTCCTGCCGTTTCGACAAAGCAAATTTCACAACGGAGGTTTCACACAACCTCGGCCGTTTTTGGTACTGCACTGCAGGTGGCGTGATCTTTCTTTCTGAATGCGGTGATGACTATTGGTGCAACTTCATGTGTGGTACACCGTCAGACGTTTTTTCACGGGATGCGCCAACCGGGCCAACAACAGCCTTGATGCGCTTACGCAGGCCGGAAAAGCCGTCGAACTTCACGACGTCGATCGCTTCGTCCAGTTCCAGATCCAAGCGGTACCAGCCCGGCCGCACCCGCTGGGCGGACTTAATTGTCGCACGAAAGGGCTGTGACAGATACTGACCGGCGACACGCCCTCCGGGATGCCAGCCATAAGGCGACCGGTCTCCTATTGCGGCGACCAGGGTATTCCAGTCTCGAAAACCGTGCTGTTTCGCCACTTGTTCCAGTGCTGCGGAGTGGCTGACGATCACTCCCTCCGCCGCAAGTCGCTTACGCAGTTCCCGGGCGAACAGCTTTGCCTGCACCGCCGTCAATTCGAGATCGGTCATGGCTGCGTCCCCACCCTGTCGTGCAGCAGGCCCCAGCGAAGTTTTCGGGTGCGCATGCTCTGAGCTAGTACGAAGCCCGTCAGACCCAGCAGCAGCCCTTCGGCAGCAGGTGCCGCGAACCAGATGCCCTGCTCTCCAAATGCCATCACCAAGGCAAACGTCAGTGGTATTGTGAAGAAGTAGGGCTTTGACAGGCTCAACACAGCTGCGCGCGTCGCATCTCCGATGGCCTGAAAATAGGACGCGATCATCATCAGAGGGCCTGTCAGAAAGAACATGGCGGTGAGGGTCGGCAAGATCCGCCCGACCTCGGCGACAACACCGGCATCCGACACGAAAGCAGATCCTATTTGCCCGGCGAAAATCGACATGGCGGCTTGCGCCGCCACGCAGTAGACAAGCGCCGCGATAATCGCGAACTTCAAGCTGCTGTCCGACCGGTGCCAGTTCCGTGCGCCAAAGTTGTTGCCGATGATGGTCTGCATTGCGTGCGAAAGCCCCAGAAGCGGGAAGAAAGAGAAGGTCAGCACCCGCGTGATGATACCATAGGCCGACATCGTGTCCACAAAGTGAGGAGTGCCGCTCAGTTGCAGTGCGGCGATGATCGCGGCCGATCCGAGTGCCAGCCCAACGAAGTTCAGGCTTTGAGGTGCGCCCAGAACGAGTATTCGGCGCCACCCGTATGTCAGCCTGCCCTGGGCGAGCGCCGTCGGTGCGATCTGAGTGTCGCTTCGAAAACGGAACGTCAGGAGGACGACAAAGGCAAGCGACTGGGCCGCAACCGTGCCATAGGCCGATCCAGAAACACCCAACCCCATCTGTGCGATGAACAGGTAATTGAAGCCTATGTTTGCAATCGAAGTCAGAAGGCTGACGACGGTCATGAGCCCAATCCGGCCCTCGTTTCTCAGCGCGTCGGAATTTACCGACAGGATATAGAGGACAGGCGAGAAAAGCACCGTGATACGCAGATAGGTCAGCGCCATTCCGGCCAGCTCTTCTGACCCGCCGGTTACGGTCGTCGTAAACCACGGACCGAAAATGAGAAACAGGAGGATCAGCCCGCCGCTTGCAAGCAGGGCAAATCCGTGCGCCCCCGCGAATATGGAGCGTGCGGCTTCGATATGGCCTGCCCCGAGGTGGCGGGCCAGAACGCTCGACATGCCGCTGGAAACCAGGGTCGCAATTGCGCCGATCAAAATATACGCGGGGAAAACCGCCGTGATTGCCGCGAGCGCCGCAGCACCGACGAAATATCCCAGAAACAGGGCATCGACGATGGCAATCAAGCCGTTCAGGCTCATGACGAAAATGATCGGAAGGGCGGTTCTCGCATAAAGACCACCAATCGATGCACTCAGGAACGTGTTCGGGAGGGAGGCTGACACGGCTCTGGATTCCTCTGACAAGATCGCGCTTATCAAGATGGGAACCCGCATTGCCATCCGCGCGAACTGCTCGGAGGATCAGAAAGACAGTTCTATGCAGCACTTCACCAAGACAGAATTGTCAGCGGGTGGCGGGCGTCTGCGGCCTGCTACCTAGCTATCTGCGCATTGTCGATCCGTCAAGCCGGTGACACGCCATCGAGGAGCTACACCTATTGGTCGCCCTCAAGTCTTGCATTCCAGAATGCTACCAATCGTGCATGGCGTGAAACATCCTGGTCAGGGCCATCTGAACCTCCCCCACTGAATTGGCCCGCCGTTATGTTTAGGGAAACGAAGGATCAGAATGGCCAATAAACGACAAAAGCCTGCATCGACCTGGTCCGCGAAGAATTGGGTGTCTCGAAGCCGTCGTTCAATGGCTAACTATGGTAGAAAGGCCTTTTCGCAGTGCCGCCAGTCGTTCCAGAACAGCGCTGTGCTTCTCATCAAGCTCTGCTCTGAGCCGGTCAATGTGTTGCAGCTTCTCTGTCAATTTGTCTATGCCGCCGTCGCATGGACCAGAGCCCTCGTCGGAAAGGCAGGCGCTCATGGCCCGTATTTCGCGCGTAGAAAAGCCCGTCGCAATGAAATCGCGGATACGGCCAGCCCTTCGAAGATCGGCTTCGCCGTAGCAACGATACCCGTTCGGCGCTCGTCCAACTTGCAGCAAGCCTTTTTTCTCGTAGTGGCGCAACATGCGCTGCGTGATCCCAAGCCGCTCTGCAGCTTCCTTTGCGTGCATGTGGGAACCCTCCGCTAGACCCGACAGAGATGTAAGTCACATACGTGACAGTCAAGGGTGAACCGGATGGTTCGTTGCAATCATCCGGACCCCAAGAGATCAGCTTCGCAGCGACCAACCGCCGTCGACGGTCAGAACTTGTCCTGTCAGCCATTCATTTTCGGCGCTCCCGAGGTGTAAAATCCAGGGTACGATGTCAGCCGTCACGCCGCGACGTCCCAGCGGGATTTGGGCGGCTTCCCGTTCCTCAACCTGCTGCGCCATCTCTTCAGGCAGACCCATGAAGCCAGTCAATGCCCCACTTTTGACCGGCCCCGGCGCTATCGCGTTCACACGAATTCCGTCACCAGCAAGCTCAACAGCCCAGGATTTGGTCAAATACTCCAGGGCTGACTTTGTCGCGCCGTAATGCGCCAGCATCGGTGCTGCGTTCCGTGAAACCGCTGTTCCGATATTCACGATTGCGCCCTTACTCTCTTTCAGCGCTGCCTTGCCCGCCTTTACCAATTGCGAAGGTGCGCCGATGTTTATAGCTGACATTTTTGCGATAATATCCACGTCATAGGCATCGATGGGAAGAGGTTGCCCTGCACCGGAATTGTTGACAATCAGATCGATACGCCCCCAACGAGATAGTGCGGCTTCAACGATCCGTGCCCCGCTAGTCCGGTCGGAGCTATCTATTTGCAGCACTTCGTTGTTATCGCTCGCAGCCGCCATTGCCGCCAACTTGTCCGCGTTTCGGCCGGTGATCAGTACATTCGCACCCTGCTTTGCAAGCTCGGTCGCTGCCGCCTTGCCAATACCAGAGCTGCCTCCGGTAACAATTGCCACCTTACCCTGCCATGCACCATTCTGTGTCACTTCTCTTCATCTCCATCCTTGGATCAATTCGTGTCGATCGGAGATGTGCCTAGCGCCTTGACACTAGCGTCAAGGTCAAGCGCTTTTCATAGCGTTGGTTGGGAGCCTATGGAGGTTCGGGCATATGTGCATTTCGGGTCCCGGCCGGACTCTGTTGAAAAACTCGGTTATCGGGCAAATTCGGGTCAAAATGCCCCTACAGGCCCGTTGGGAGCTTTCGGCTGAGGGGTTCGGCCAACTCCGACACTGACCGCTTGGGGATGCGCTCAACCGGTTCGGGACGAGGCATTGTCGATCCGTCAAGTCGGTGGCAGGCCATCGCGGAGCTGCACCTTTTGGCTGTCCTCAAGTCTTGCATTCCAGAAGCCACCAATCATGCATGGCGTGAAACATCTTGGTCAGAGCCATCGCCTTTTCGGTGGCCGTATACTCGACCCGCGGTGGCACTTCCGGAAACACCTTTCGGGTGACCAGCCCATCGTCCTCCAGCGCCCGAAGTTGCCCGGTCAGCATGGTCTGCGTTATCCCGTCCACGTCCCGCCTGAGCTCGCCGAAGCGCTTCGTGCCCTGGAAGATCAGCACCTGAAGTATGATCAGTTTCCATTTGCCACCGATCAGGCGAGCGATTTCGGGCATGGGGCAGCGCTCGGCAAAGGCATCGCCCGACGGCCGTGGTTCGTCCCTGTTGCTTATGGTGACATTCATGGCGGCCTCCACAGTACTGATTTGCTACCAACTACCATTTTATGAGTATCCTCACAAATCAAACCTTTTGTATGGAATTTTACCGGGTTGCCCCATCGCGCGGCCGAGAAATTGCCACCAATAGTAGCAATTATCTGACTAAGTATGAAAAAACTGACGTCTTTTCAATCGGTTGTAATACCCCATATTGCTGGCACGCAAACAGAAACAGGGAAGAACAAACCATGCTTTTGGAAGGGAAAACCGCAATCGTTCTCGGTGTGAACGGGCATATCGGACGTCATGTAGCGGAGCGATTTTTGCGGGAAGGAGCGATCGTGTTCGGTGCCGGTCGGAACGGTGCCAATGCACCTATCGCTGAAAAGCTTGCCGATTACCGAGATATTGACGCCACCGACACTTCGGCGGTGTCCGACTTTGTGGACGCGGTCTGGGACAGGCAAGGCCGCATCGACGTTGTGGTGAACCTCGCAGGCGCACGACCCACGGACTATCATCACGGCAAACCGAGCGTCGAGGTATCCTCTGAGCAGTTCCTTCTGCCACTGTCCATCGACACCTGCGCTCAATTCAACTCGGCCAAAGCGGCCTATCCTCACATGGCCCGGCAGGGATTTGGTACGGTGATCTTCAACACCTCGACCCTGGCCAAGGTCGGAGCACCCTGGTCAGCGGCGGCTTCGGCCTCACATGCCGCGACCGAAGGGTTGATGCGCGTGCTGGCGCATGAATGGGGCCCGACCGGTATTCGGGTTCTCGGCGTACGGTCCGAGGCGATGCCGGAATCGCCGACCATTGACTACACATTCAAGACGATGGGCGGGCAGATCGGCCTCGACTACGCGGGCATGAAGGATTTTGTCGAGCAGAACAAGACCGCGCTCAAACGCCTGCCATCTGCCGAAGACACTGCCGGGGTCTTCGCCTTTGCCGCGTCCGACCTTGCTGCCTGCATGGCAGGCACCATGCTCAACCAATCGGCGGGGCATATCCTGGAATGACGGCGACTGGCGGAACTCACGGCAATCAGAGATCAGGGATTACCGCTGATCCGAAGTGCCGGGTATCCAGAAGGCAAACCGGTTCCTTTGCCTCGAACGGGTAGTCTTCAGGCCGGTTCAAAAGAGCCCACGATCGAAGCGACAGAAGGGTTTTCAGATTTTTGACGGGTCTGAGCCGGAAGCGATAGCCTGAAGAAGCCTCGGTCGGTCCTCCTCATAAGCGTGGGCAAAAGAGGCCGGGGCCGTGGTATCAGGGTCGTGCTTGGCCCCCCAATAGGCCATCTCGACCAACACCGGCACAAGCGCCAGCCCCGCCGCCGTCGGCTCGTAACGGATCTGTCGGCTGTCGCCTTCGACACGCTGTGACGTAATCAGCCCTGCCTGGGTCAACTTGTCGAGCCGGTCGGCCAGAATATTGGTCGATATTTTTTCCTCAGATGCCTGGAACTCTCTGAATCCGTGTTTTCCCTGAAACAACAGGTCCCGCAGAATAAGTAGCGTCCAACGGTCACCGAAGATCTCAAGCCCGAAGTTGATCGGACAATGTGAACGTAACTCACGGGACGGTCTGACCATGTGAATCCCCAAAATTATCACTTGCATTATGCAAGTAATCGAAGTACCACTTGCATAATGCAACCTATTTTGGAGAACCCGCAATGGCAAGAAAATTCTGGTTCGCCTTTGCTGCCTACGTCGCGCCGACCTTCCCCCTTGGCTATCTGTGGCACTTGTCTTTCTTTCAGCACCGCTATGACGCGCTCGGCCTGTACCGAGAGGAGGTGATCATCCCTCTTGGTCTCGCTGCGATGGTCGCGCAGGGGCTGGTGTTTGCTTTTATCTACCCCCGGCTCTTCAGCACCGCGGCCACGGATTGGCTGGTTAGTGCGTTGAAGTTCTTCCTTATTTTTGGCCTGCTTTCCTGGTCGTTTCAGGTTCTACCGGTCGCAGCCAAATACAACATGGTATCGGCAATCTCATTCATCACACTCGAGACAGTGTTTACGTTTGTACACTTTGCGGTAACGGCGCCGCTCATTGCCCTGGCGTGGCGGCAAAGCTCACCCTTGGCCGCATCCAAGGCAGTTTCTCTTTGATGAGTCCTGCGAGCTGAGTGGCAATGACCGAACTCGGCGGCCCGGAACACAACCTGAATCAGGAAACAGAAATGACATTGACCATCCACACAATCAGCGGCGCACCACGGCCCTGGCGGGTGCTTGTGGCTCTTGCGCTAAAAGGCATCCCTTGGGAACAGCACGTGCTGCGTGCCTCAGCCGGAGAGCACAAATCCGAGCCTTTCCTGTCGCTCAATCCCCGCGGCACCGTCCCGGTGTTGGAAGCGGACGGCATCGTCATCCGCGATTCGATAGCAGCACTTGCGTGGCTGGATCGACGTTTTCCCGAACCTCGACTCTTTGGTGCGACACCGGACGAGGCCGCGCGAATCTGGCAGATCACCATGGAAGCCTGCGATTATGTGCGGGAGGCCAACCGCGCCGTACTGGTGCCGGTCCTGCTGCAGCGCCTCGACCCGGAACCGGGCAGCGAAGAAGAAAAGGCGCTGATCGGGGCCAGCGAGAAGCTGCATTCGGAATGTCGCTGGCTTGAGAGCCTGCTCGCGGAAGGCCCCTATTTGGCGGGAGATGTACCGAGTGCGGCAGACGCTGTCGTGTTCCCGGAAATCCGCCTTATCCAACGGGCGGTCGAAAACCACCACAAGGTAATGGACCGGCTCGGTTTCGGCTATCCGCCAGACCTCTATCCAAGGGTGTCCGATTGGAAAGCCCGGATGAGCGAGCTTCCCGGTATAGAGGAGACGTTGCCACCACATTGGAATGAAAAGGAGGCAGTACCGTCCATGCGAAACTATAAAAAGTCACTCACGGTCGCGGCCACGCCGGAACAAGCCTTCGAAGCACTGACAATGGGGTTCGAACACTGGTGGACCACACCTGATCAGCCGATCCGAAATGAGGGCGATCGGGCCAGATTCACCTTTCCGCCGGGCCGGTCGTACTGGACTTTCGAAGCCAGGCGGCTTGTTCCCGGCAAACTGGTCGAGTTGGAATGCGTCGAGGCGCTGCACCTGCATGAAGGCAAGCCCAGGGAGATCGAGACAGAATGGCTCGGCACGCGGACGATCTGGACAATTTCGCCCGAAGAAAACGGCGCTAGAATCCGCTTCGAACATGTCGGACTTGCCCCCAACTTGCATTGCTACGAGGTTTGCGAAGCAGGATGGGACAGGTTCTTTGTCGATAGCCTGAAGGCCTATCTCGATACCGGCACGGGTATGCCGCACCGTGCATGAGATAGGTCGGTCGTAAGGGCAATGGAAAAGGCTGTTTGCCAGTGAACGTCGTCGATCAGATGACCATGCGGCTGCTTGAAGGGGCAGGAATCGGTCCAGGCATGCGCGTGCTTGATATCGGTTGCGGAACGGGCGCGGTGTCATTCATGGCGGCGGAACGCGTCGGATCGCACGGTCAGGTGATCGGTCTTGATCGGGACGCCGGCGCATTGCAATTGGCGCGCGCCAGACAAATCGAACTGGGATTGCTCAATATTTCCTTCCGTGAGGGAGGCTTTGACGCGGCAGGAGTCGGGGACGAATCCTGCGACGCCACCATCGGGCGGCGTGTGCTGATGTATCAGTCAGATCCTGTGGCCGCGGTACGCAGCCTTGTTCGTGTCGTCAAGCCGGGCGGGCGGGTCTTGTTCCATGAACATGACCTGACCACGATCGAACAGGTCGGAGCGCCTTGGCCGCTGCATGATCGGGTCCGAGGCTGGTTGCGCGATATGCTGTCGGCAGAAGGTGCCGACATCCACATGGGCCACCATTTGCACTCCGTTCTATCGAAAGCAGGACTGGAGGTAGAAGAATTCCGTGCCGAAGCGAACCTTCTGACACCCTCGTCCCGCTACCCGATTGCTTCGATCGTCCGCGCGGCGCTTCCGCGCCTTGAACGGTTCTCGATTGCATCGAAGGCCGACATCGATATCGATACGCTCGATCAACGGCTGATTGACGAGCGCCGGTGCGCCCAAGCGATCTGCGTATGGGAGATTGTATTCTGCGCCACGGCACGGAAGCCTGCCAGGGACGGGTCGGCGCGGCAGCTGCGCTCCCTGTAAAAGAGGAAGCGCAGATGAGACTCTTCTTGCTCGGCGCAAACGGCCGAACCGGCCGCGAGCTCATCCGCCTAGCTCTGGAAGGGGGCAACAGCGTCACGGCGCTGGTGCGGTCCAGGGACAGGCTTTCCGATATCCACCATCGGAATCTGACGATCCACGCGGGCAGCGCTTGCGATACCGAAATATTGGCGGCGCGGGTTCTTCAGTGCGCCGTGCCGCGCTCCATCGAGGCGGCACGGCGCATGGAACAGATCATCTGTGCTGCTACAGTCGACTGGACAATCGTGCGCACCGGCTTCCTCAAGAACGGGATTGACGGAACTTGCCGGACCGAGGTGGGCTCTCTTCCCGCGGAGGTCAGGGCAGTTTCACGCACTGCGCTTGCGCGATTTCTCCTCTCGGAGATAAGGCAGCCCTGTCAAGTTCGGAAAGTCGTCGGTCTGTGCGGCCTAGTGTCAATGCGTTACGAGCTGAGTATTCTCACATGGCTGCCAATGGAGCTTTAAGCAAATGTGCCATGCTCGGCGGCGCTCGCCCGCGAATACATGGATACATTGCGCCGACAGGTGGTTTTCCACGTTCTCTGAGTGCAATCCGTATTCCTAAAGTTACCAAACATCGCCGAGTTTCGTTAGATGATCCTCTGTTCGAGTTCAGAAGGATCTTCAACCTCAACGTGCCAGTAAGCACGCGCTTGAGGAGAAAGCTTGTCGAGTATCCGCTGAAAGTCCCTCGCATTTACGTGCCGCCGCAATGCCCAAGCCACCGCTTCGATGGCATTGTCAGGTGTGAGGTTGTGATGTTTTCGGACGGCTTTGACTTCATCGATGAGAGAAGCACGGTCACCGAACGGAAGCGGTTCTTCCGAGATGTCCCAATCCTTCACGAAAATCGCACGGGGCACACACGGGAGCACACTGGCGAAATCTAGCCCCTCCTGAGCAGTTAAACGCCGCCGAAACACCTGGAATACCGCATCAAGCGCTGTGTAGGCGTTGTTGTCAGACACCAGGCACATTCTTTCTTTGGCATCGTCAAGCAAAGCACGCCATTCCTTCGTGGCGTGCCGGTATGTCCATGGCATCGGCATTTTTTTTCCAAGGCAAAAAGAACCGCCTTGGACTGTAGCTTGGCAACGTGGAAACGGGCAAGTGAGCAAGGCGAAGAATGCAGTCGCTCATCCATCCCAAAAACAAGATCGGGCCAAGCGATATGTTGCGACACGCCGAAATGTGGCATCTGGTGCCTTTGGCTTGCGTCCAGTTTACCCGCTCCTCGATGGTCGACACGGCTCGCAGCGAAGCGTCGCTTGATTTTCGCGCGTAGAGTGGCCGACAATGACCGAACTGATGACACATGCAGCTCCACGGCCCCCGCCATGCCGCGTCTGCGTGAAGTTTCTGCTCATGCTGTAGCGGCAACTGCACCAGTCCGCTTTTCCCGCGACCCAATAATTGCCCCGGCGAAAATGCTGCGCGCTCGATAAAGATCCGGATCAACGGGCTGCGCCACGGCAACGACAAGTGGAGACGTACGGCGGGAAAGGGTCGGCCTCGCCTTACGCAATGACAGCTATTGTGCGCATAGCGTCCGTTCGGACCCTACGCAGCATGAGGTAGTTTGGGCTGATATTGTTGAAAAACTCGAAAATTTCACGTTCTCGATTTTCGCAAGACGCCAGAGCATCAGAAAAGTCGCCGCTGTTTGCGCCCAGCTGGTCATGAGCGCCTCATACATCGCCGCACCCGTGTTTTGGCCGACCCCTTAGCCAAATTTTCGGGCTGGCATTCTATGGCCTGCTTTTTCGCTGACTTTTGGCAAAATCTGACTTTTTCAACAGTATGGGTTCACTACCGGCATTCGCCGCCTGATCACGAGTGACTGGTTCGGGGAACACCGCCGTTCGCCGCGCAGCGCACGAACGGGTACGACGCGGGACAAAGTGTGTGTTCTCTGCAATCACACCAATGGCTGCTGGATGCGGTTACCTGCAGGTCGCCCAACTCCAACAAACTCTGGGGCGTGTTTTTGCATAGTGCTGGATTTCTCGACGCTTGTGTCGTCAATAACAGCTTGCCGTTAAGTCGTTAAGCTGTTGACCCAAGCTAAATCGCTTGATTAAACAATCGAACCCAATTTGCAGTTGCAAGTTCAAGTCTATAGAGAGTTCAGAAACATGGCAGATAATGCGCACGGGGGCCACGCGGACCCACATTGGTTTGTGTCTCCAGGCGACGGCGATTATCTGGCAATCGTTGTTCTCGTTATTGTCGTTGGCGGGCTCTACGGTATCGTATACCTCTATGCCGCGTTCGACCGCTGGGCGGAACATAAGGCCCAAGGGACACCGCTTGCGAAGACCATTCCAACCTTGTTGGCGATAGCACTGATTTACGAAATCTTTCCTGTAGATCATTTTCACCCGCTGCTGCCCTTAAGCGCCATTCTCATTGCCCTTATGGCTGATTGGTCTCGTTTTCATCTGAATTTCAAAGCTGATGCCGGTCCATCTGCTCCACCTACCACACCGCTTGAGAAGGGGGAGAACGACGATGTTTGAGCTTATGTTCACGTCCTTTCCTGCAGTGATCCGCTATTTTCAATTGCGGCGTCGCGGTGAAGCAATAACCGTTTGGAATATGAAAACGGCCGTGTTTTTGTGGGCAATCATGGCCTTCGCTGTTTTCACGATTGTCTTTTACTATCACCCAAAAACTTACGCGGGCGTGGTGCCCTTCCGTACCGTGTCTGTCGTTGCGCAAACCACTGGCCCAGTGACTGAGGTTGCTGTCGTCAACGGCCAGCGGGTTGAGCCGGGTGACCTGCTGTTTCGCATCGAAGATAGTGCCCAACGCGCAGCTTTGGCGGAGGCAGAGGCGCAACTAGCTGTGATTGACGCCGAAGAGATTAAGGCAGAGGACAATAAAAAGGTCGCACAAGCGGGCGTGGCCGAAATCGAGGCCCGTATTGTTAGCCTGGAAAACGATCTGGGCGATGCTCAAGCCTTGGTCAGTCGCGGGGTAGGAACGACGAATACTGTCATCGAAGCGACCGCTGCCTTGGAAGCTGCCGAAGCCGACCTGCAGGCAGCAAAATCGCAACTCGACCTCGCTTTGGTCGAAATTGAACAAAGCCTCCCGGCAGAACGCCAGGCGATTAAGACTACAATTGAGCAGGCAAATACCGCACTCGCATTTACCGAAGTCAGAAGTCTGGTTCGAGGAACCGTCACACAGCTTGCTCTGAGCGTTGGCAGCCCCGCGACGACACTGGTTGTTCGCCCGTCGATGATTATCATTCCTGACCGTCAGGAAGATTTACCAGTCCGTGTCGTGGCCGGATTCTCTCAGGTAGCCAACTCCACGATTTACGACGGAATGCCGGTAGAGATTGCATGCGAAACCAACGCCAATATTGCATTCCGAAACGCAATTTTCCCGGCTCATATCGTTTCTGTGCAACCAGCAGTCGCGACTGGTCAGGTAGTGCCAAGCGGAGACTTGCTTGAGCTGAACAAAGCAGCATATCGTGGCAGCGTTCAGGCCTTTATTGAATTGGTGCACAAAGAACACGAAGCCATGTTGCTCGACGGATCAGGCTGCATCGTTCAAGGATACACAAATAACATCGACGGAACTTTTGGGCATATCGTTGCTGCGACCGGCGTGGTCAAAGCTGCCGGGTTGCGCATTAAGGTGCTTGGGTCAATTTTGATGGGAATTGGTTTGGCCGGTGGTGGTGGGCATTAGATCTATTTTTTGCAAGTTCGAGTTTGTGGTTTGCGGACATTCACCATGAAAGCCACAAAGGTCATTTCGGACTCAAACTGGATGTCCGATCCGTACGCCTAAAACATCATCGCCGCATGAACCGCCTTCTGCCAGCGGGCATAGGCTGAATCTCGGTCGCTTTGGGCCATTTCCGGTTCGAACCGGCGATCCAGCGCCCAGGTGGCGGCAAAGCCCTCCTGATCGGGGTAAACACCTGCCTGCATCCCCGCCAGCCACGCGGCGCCCAGCGCGGTGGTTTCCTGCATGACCGGCCGGTCGACGGGCGCGCCCAGAAGGTCGGCCAGCCCCTGCATCGCCCAGTCCGAGGCGCTCATGCCGCCGTCGACGCGCAGGATCACATCCGTTTCGGCACCCCAGTCGCCCTGCATCGCCTGCCACAGGTCTCGGGTCTGATAGGCGATGCTTTCCAGCGTGGCACGGGCAATCTCGGCCCTGCCGGAATTGCGGGTCAGGCCAAACATCGCCCCCCGGCAGTCGGGATTCCAATAGGGCGCGCCGAGACCGGTGAAGGCCGGCACAAGCACGACTTTTTGCGTCTGATCGGCCCGTGCTGCCAGCTCGCCGCTTTGCGCGGCATTGTCGATGATTTTTAGCGCGTCGCGCAGCCATTGCACCGCTGCGCCGGCGATAAAGATCGACCCTTCAAGCGCATAGGTTCGCTTTCCGCCCAACTGATACGCGATGGTTGTCAGCAGACGGTTGTTTGACAATACCGGCTTGGCCCCGGTGTTGAGAAGGGCGAAACAGCCGGTGCCATAGGTGGATTTCATCATTCCCGGCGCAAAACAGGCCTGCCCGATGGTGGCCGCCTGTTGATCGCCGGCAACGCCGAGGATCGGTATTTTACCGCCCAAAAGTGTCGTGTGCCCGAAATCGGACGCACAGTCGCGAACTTGCGGGAGCATGGCCGTGGGAACGTCCAGCAGATCGCAGATTTCTGTGCTCCACATCCCCTTGTGGATGTCGAACAGCAGGGTGCGGGCGGCGTTGGTGGCGTCGGTGGCGTGCATCCGGCCTTCGGTCAGCCGCCAGATCAGGAAGCTGTCGATGGTGCCAAACAGAAGTTCACCCTTCTCGGCGCGTTCACGTGCGCCGGGGATCGAGTCGAGAATCCATTTCACCTTGGTGCCGGAAAAATAGGGATCAAGCAGCAGACCGGTCTGGTGAATGATGTCGTCTTCGCATCCAGCCTGACGGTAACGGTCACAGATCGCCGCTGTTCGCCGGTCCTGCCAGACGATAGCCCTGTGGATGGGCTTGCCTGTTGCCTTTTCCCAGACCACGGTGGTTTCGCGTTGGTTGGTGATCCCGATACTCGCCACCTGCGCGGGGGTGATGCCGTGGGTGTCCATCACCTGACGGCAGGTTTTCAGAACGCTGTCCCAGATTTCGTCCGCATCATGTTCGACCCAGCCTTCCTGTGGAAAATGCTGGGCGAACTCGACCTGAGCGGTTGCCACGCGCTGCATGTCCTGGTCGAACAGAATGGCCCTTGTGGATGTGGTTCCCTGATCGATGGCCATGACATAGGTCATCGGCACCCTCCCCTTGTCACTTTTGGAAGGACACTAGACCGAAGCGGCGCATTTGCGCCAGACCCGAGTTCAGAGGGCGGGAACCTCGACATTGTCGATCAGGCGGATGCCGTCGGCCCACCCGGCGGCCAACAGGCGCGCGGATTCGGTGGGGCGGTCCAGCGGCGCCAAGGTATGGGCGCTGCGCAAGTCGAAATATTCGATTTGCGTAAACCCCGCGCTGTGCAGTTCAGCAATCGCCGCCTTGGCCAGTGGCGCGAAACTCTCTCCTCTTGTCAGGGCATCCGCGACCGATTGCATGACCGGGTTCAGCCGGGCAGCCACGATCAGCCCTTCGCCAGACAGGCGCAGGTTGCGTGACGACATGGCCAGACCGGAGGGTTCCCGAACGGTCGGGCATCCGATCACGTCGATAGGAATGTCCAGATCGCGCGCCATGCGACGGACGACCATCAGCTGTTGAAAATCCTTCTCGCCGAAATAGGCGCGGCTGGCCTGTGTCTGCAGGAAAAGCTTTGCCACCACCGTGGCAACCCCGTCGAAATGACCGGGGCGAAACTCGCCCTCCATCACGTCGGTCAGACCAGCGACGGACACGTTTGTCGAAAAGCCTTCGGGGTAGATTTCTGCAGGCGCCGGAACATAGATCGCGTCGACGCCAAAAGGGGCAAGTTTTTCGGCATCCTCGACCTCGGTCCGGGGATATTTCTCCAGATCTTCGGGGTTGTTGAACTGCTTGGGGTTCACAAAAATCGTCACGATCACCCGGTCGCATTCGGCGCGGGCAGCTTCGGCCAGCGACAGGTGTCCCTGATGCAATGCCCCCATGGTGGGCACCACCCCGATAGTTTCACCGGCACGGGTCCAGGCGGTTGTTTTGGCGCGCAGATCGGCCAGGTGGCGCAGAATGGGTGCTGTCATTTCGACGAGCCTCTGTCGGGTGCGTGATCGGCAAACACATGTTCGGCCGCGGGGAAAGTGCGGGCGCGCACCTCGGCTGCGTATTCGGCAATCGCCGTCTCAGCCAAGGGGCCAAGCTCGGCGTAGCGTTTGACGAATTTCGGTTTGAAGGCGGTGAAGAACCCAAGCATATCGTCCACCACAAGGATCTGGCCGTCGCATCCCGCAGAGGCGCCGATGCCGATGGTCGGGATCGGCACTTCGGCAGTGATCCGGTCGGCCAGACTTTGAGGCACCTTTTCGAGCACGACCGAGAACGCACCGGCCTCGGCCACCGCGCGGGCATCGGCCAGCACTGCTTCGGCCTGCGCATCGCGGCCCTGCACCTTGTAGCCGCCCAGCGTATTGATCGATTGCGGGGTCAGGCCGATATGCGCCATAACCGGAATGCCGCGCTTGACCAGAAAGCGGATGGTTTCGGCCATCTCGACCCCGCCTTCGAGCTTGACCGCCACTGCCCCGGTTTCGGCCATCAGACGCGCGGCGTTGCGAAATGCCTGCGCCGGTCCTTCCTCGTAGCTGGCAAACGGCATGTCGATGACCATCATCGCCTTGTCCAGCCCGCGCGCGACGGCCCGCCCGTGCAGGATCATCATCTCCATCGTGACGCCAAGGGTCGAGGTCAGGCCATGCAGCACCATGCCGACGCTGTCACCGACCAGAACAAAATCGCAATGGGCATCCATCAGCCGGGCCATCGGAGTGGTATAGGCGGTCAGACTGACCAGCGGTTCGCCACCTTTGCGGGAACGGATGTCCTCGGCGTTGGGGGCTTTCTTGCGGGCTGTGGCGCTCATAATGGGTCCTGCGGGATTGGTTCGCTGCAGCGCGGCATAGCAGATGGGGCGTTTCAAAGAAAGCGTTTTGCGCCAACATTCCCTTGATTGGTCCGAGGTTTGAGAGGAGATTGAAAGACAAATGACCATCTCTGCGAGTCCGGTCATTCGAAAAAAGGGGAGAGTTTTCATGGGACAACCGATGTTTCGCACCTTTGCCTCGGCGCTGGCGCTGGGGGCCGGCCTGTTTGCGACACAGGGCTGGGCACAATCCGATATCACCATCGCGACACAGCTTGAGCCACCGCATCTGGACCCGACGAGTGCAGCAGCCCAGGCCATCGATACCGTGGTTTATACGAACGTGTTCGAAGGGCTGACCCGTTTCATGGGCGATGGATCGATTGTACCGGGGCTGGCAGAAGGCTGGGAGATTTCCGAGGACGGCACCGTCTATACCTTCAAGCTGCATGATGGCGTGACCTTCCATGATGGCAGCGCGATGGATGCCGAGGACGTCAAGTTCAGCCTCGACCGCGCCCGGGCCGAGGACAGCGCCAATGCGCAAAAGGCGCTGTTTGCCGGAATCACCGAGGTCGAGGTCGTCGACCCCCTGACCGTGAAGGTGACGCTTGATGGCCCGAACGGCAATTTCCTGTTCAACATGGCCTGGGGGGACGCGGTGATCGTTGCGCCCGAAAGCATCGAGAACATCAAGACCAATCCGGTAGGCACCGGCGCTTACAAGTTTGGTGAATGGGTGCAGGGCGACCGGATCACTCTGGAACGCAACCCGGACTATTGGGGCGCGCAACCGGCGCTGGAAAGAGCGACGTTCAAATTCATCTCGGACCCGACCGCCGCCTTTGCGGCAATGATGGCCGAAGATGTGGACGTGTTCGAAAACTTTCCGGCGCCTGAGAATCTGCCGCAATTCGAGGCAGACCCACGGTTTCAGGTCCTGATCGGGTCCACCGAAGGTGAAACGATCCTGTCCACCAACAACAAGAAACCGCCCTTTGACGATATCCGCGTTCGTCAGGCGATTGCACACGCTATTGACCGGCAGGCCATTATTGACGGGGCGATGTTCGGCTATGGCACGCCCATCGGCACGCACTTTGCGCCCCACAATCCGGCCTATGTCGATCTGACCGGAATTTCCGGCTATGACCCCGAAAAGGCAAAAGCCCTGTTGGCCGAAGCCGGGCTAGCCGACGGGTTCGAAACCACGCTGCACCTGCCGCCGCCATCCTATGCCCGTCGCGGGGGCGAGATTGTCGCCGCACAGTTGGCCGAAATCGGCATCAAGGCCGAGATCATCAATGTGGAATGGGCCCAGTGGCTGGAAAGCGTGTTCAAGGGCAAGGAATTCGGCCTGACGATCGTCAGCCATACTGAACCAATGGACATCGGCATTTATGCCCGTCCGGAGTACTATTTCCAGTACGACAACCCCGAGTTTCAGGCGCTGATGGAAACTCTGAACAAGACGACCGATCCGGATGAGCGCACGAAACTGCTGGGCGACGCGCAGCGGATGATCGCAGAAGATTACGTGAACGGTTATCTGTTCCAGTTTGCCAAAACAGGCGTAGCTAAGGCAGGTGTTCAAGGATTGTGGGTCAATTCGCCAACGGCCGCAGTTGATCTGACCGGAATATCCTGGGCCGAGTGATAACACAGATGCGTAGCCTCCGTCTTGCGGGGCTTCGCTTGTTCTACCCCGTGAACTGGTAACAAGAGCATGATGATATCGGGTGTCCTTCGGCCTTTTGTCCACGTGATGGTCTTGACCGCGCTCAGTTTGGTCAACCTCGCCCTTCCCGCCAACGCACAGGAGGAGCTGTCCGGGAATCTGGAGGTCATCACCACAACACCCGCTGCCCCCCTTGATGTCGGGGTCGGCATCAGGATCGATCAGATTGTCAACGTTGATCAGAAAGCGGAAAACTATGGTGCTGTCGCTGTCATAAGGGCTGAGTGGACAGATCCCGCACTCGCATTCGATCCAAACGAGATCGGGCGCGAAGTTCGGATATTAAAACCCAAGGCCCTAGCAGACTATGCATCGACCGTTGGCGCGATCATCCCGGTATTTGTAATCGAGAACCAGCAATCCAACCGCTGGATTCACCAATCCGCCGCGGCCATTCGTCCGGATGGAAGTGTGATCTATGTCGAGAAATCGTCACTAACGCTGCAGGCTCCGTACTTCGATTTCACCAAATACCCTTTCGACACGCAGCGTTTTCAGTTCGAGGTCAGTTCGGTTCTGCCCGCAAATTTCGTGACTTACCACCCCCTGAACGAATACTCCGGCCTCGGTGACCTGCTGGGTGAAGAAGAGTGGATTCTTGGAAACGCGCGCCTGACCAAAACCAATGTGCCGGGGATTTCAGGGAACGACAGCGATCAGATCACGCTGGTCTTCGAAGGAAGCAGGCACATTACCTATTACATCATACGGGTCTTCCTTCCGATGCTGGTGCTGATCACGGTCAGTTGGTCGGTCTTTTTCCTCGACGAATATCGCAAGCGGATCGAGATTTCTGGGGCAAACCTGCTGGTCTTTGTTGCATTCAACTGGGCCATATCGGCGGACCTGCCAAAGCTGGGCTATTTGACCTTTCTCGATTTCATCCTGCAGTGGATGTTCCTTGCCACGGGTGCGATCATCGTTTTCAACGTGGTCCTGAGTAAACTTAAACTGTCCGGGCGCGAGGACGCGGCCCGGAAGCTTGATAATTACGCCGTGAAATGGATCTATCCCATTGGCTATGCCGCCATTGTCGCCTATGCCGTCCTCAAGTTTCTGGTCACGCCTTAGATGCTGGACCCGAATGTAATCCCCGCCTAACGTGGCGCTGATGCTGCGCTACGCCCTCAAACGCCTGACCTCGCTGATCCTGAGCCTGGTGGTTGCCTCTGTTGTCATCTTCGCCGTGATCGAGGTGGCACCGGGGGATCCCGCATCATTCATGCTGGGGGTCAATGCGCAGCCCGATACGCTGGCCGCGCTGCGCGCTGAACTGGGCCTGGATGTGCCCAAGACACAGCGCTATTTCAACTGGGTCGGCGGGATGCTGAGCGGAGATTTCGGCACATCCTATACCTATCGCACGCCGGTTTCAGGCATGATCGCGGACCGGTTATGGGTATCGCTGCCGCTGGCGCTTTATGCCCTGGCGCTGTCGACTGCCATCGCGTTTCCAGCCGGACTTTATGCCGCTTCCCGGCGTGGCAAGGCCGGAGATGCCGCCGTGATGGGCGCGACCCAACTTGGCATCGCGGTCCCGAATTTCTGGTTCGCGATGATGCTGGTCCTGGTCTTTGCCATCAACTTGCGCTGGTTCAACGCGGGCGGGTTTGCCGGGTGGGAAAACGGTTTCTGGGGCGGGATGCACTCGCTGACGCTCCCCGCAGTTGCGCTGGCGCTGCCGCAGGCCGCTATTCTGGCGCGGGTGATGCGATCGGCGCTGCTGGACATTCTGGGCGAGGATTTCATGCGCACGGCCCGCGCCAAGGGGTTGAGCCGCCGTCAGGCGCTGTGGCGGCATGGGGTACGCAATGCGCTGATCCCGGTGCTGACCATCATAGGGCTGCAGTTTTCCTTCCTGTTGGCAGGGTCGATCATCATTGAACAGGTGTTCTATCTGCCGGGGCTTGGAAGGCTGGTATTTCAGGCGATTTCTTCCCGTGATCTGATCGTGGTGGAATCGGTGGTCATGCTGCTGGTCTTTGCGGTGATCACCGTGAATTTCTTGGTCGATCTGGCCTATGCCGCCGTCGACCCGCGTCTGAGGAGCCGCACATGAGCCGTAACCTGACCCTGGGCGCGGGCCTGTCGTCATTGGTGGTGCTGGCGGCGCTCATCTCGTTTGTCTGGACGCCCTATGACCACGCGACGCTGGATATCCCCAACAAGCTGCAAACCCCCACTGCGCAACACTGGTTCGGAACCGACCATTTCGGACGGGACATGTTCTCGATGATCATGGTGGGTGCCCGTACGTCGATTGCGGTCGCGCTGGTTGCGGTGGGCATCGGCATGGGTTTTGGCGTGCCGCTGGGCCTGACGGCGGCGGCACGCAAGGGATCATGGCTGGACGAGCTGATCATGCGCGGCAACGATCTGGTCTTTGCCTTTCCGTCTCTGGTCATCGCCATCCTGATCACTGCCGTCTTTGGCGCAGGTGCGGTCAACGCGATCATTGCCATCGGTATATTCAACATTCCGGTCTTTGCCCGCATCACTCGCGGTGCCGCGCTATCCTTGTGGGAGCGCGAGTTCATCATGGCCGCCCGTGTTGCCGGCAAGGGCGCGGCGCGGATTTCGGCAGAGCATATCCTGCCGAACATCGCCAACCTGCTGATCGTGCAGGGCACCATCCAGTTCAGTTTGGGCATTCTGGCCGAGGCCGGGCTCAGCTATGTCGGGTTGGGTGCACAGCCACCAACGCCCAGTTGGGGTCGGATGCTGGCGGATGCGCAGACCATGGTCAGCTTTGCGCCGCACCTGGCGCTGATCCCGGGTCTGGCGATTGTTCTTACGGTGCTGGGGCTGAACCTGATGGGGGACGGGTTGCGCGACTGGCTGGACCCGCGCATTCGGGTGGCGCGCGCATGAGCCTTTTGCAGATCGACACCCTGTCGCTGTCCATCCAGGGGACGAACATCCTGAATGGCGTCAGCCTTGCGGTCGAACCGGGCGAGGTGGTGGCAGTTACCGGTGAAAGCGGGTCGGGCAAATCGATGACCGCGCTATCGATAATGCAGCTGCTGCCAAACGGCGCCAGTACAAGCGGATCGATCCTGCTGGACGGGCAGGAATTGCTTGACCGACCCGAAGCCCAGATGTGTACCCTGCGTGGCGCCGGGATCGGCATGGTGTTTCAGGAGCCCATGACCGCGCTCAACCCGGTCATGACCATCGGGGATCAGGTGATTGAAACGATTCTGATCCACAAGGCGATGACCCCTGCAAAAGCTCGGGATCGCGCGCGCGAGGTGTTGACGCGCGTAGGCCTGCCGCCCGAAAGCTACCCGCTTGGTCGCTATCCCCACGAACTGTCGGGCGGACAGCGTCAAAGAGTGGTGATCGCGATGGCCATTGCCTTGCGGCCAAGGCTGCTGATCGCAGACGAGCCAACCACGGCTCTTGATGTGACCACTCAGGCGCAAATCCTCGATCTGCTGAAAGGGTTGGTATCCGAGTTCGGCATGGGACTGCTGATGATCACCCATGACCTCGCCGTGGTGGCCGATATGGCCGACAGGATCGTGGTCATGCGAGACGGCGAAGTGGTGGAAGCCGACACCACCCGCCGGTTGCTGACCGGGATGCAGCATCCCTATACCCGCATGCTGTTCGAGGCCTCGGGTCATCAGGTCATCCTTCCCACGGGCCGCGACTCCGCGCCTTTGCTGTCGGTGGCAGCCGTCGTGCGGGACTATCGCCTGCCGCGAAAACGCCTGTTCGGCAAACCGGAGCACCATCGCGCCGTCGATCATGTGAGTTTTACCTTGCATCGGGGTGAACGTCTGGGACTGGTGGGTGAATCCGGTTGCGGAAAATCGACCCTAACGCGAGCCATTCTGGGTCTTGAAGACGTCCAGCAGGGGCATATCCTGTTGGACGGTCAACCGGTTTTCAGCGGCAAAAATCCCAACCTGGAAGTGCGGCGCAAGATGCAGGTCGTGTTTCAGGACCCGTTCGGCAGCTTCAACCCCCGCCACAAGGTCGCGCGCCTGATCACCGAACCCTTTCACCTGCTCGACAGGTCCCCGACCGGATCAGAACGCACTGACCGGATTGCCGAGGTGCTAACCGCCGTGGGTCTGTCGCCGGACGACGCAGGAAAATATATTCACGAGTTTTCCGGCGGCCAGCGCCAGCGTATTGCCATTGCACGTGCGCTGATCATCCGCCCCGAACTGATCCTGTTCGACGAGGCGGTATCGGCCCTTGACGTGTCCGTTCGCGCCCGCATCCTCGATCTGCTGGCAGAGCTGTGCGATGCCTATGACCTGAGTTACCTGTTCATCAGCCACGACCTGAGCGTGGTGCGCACGATTACCGATCGGGTGCTGGTCATGAAAGCCGGCCGCATTGTCGAGGAGGGTGAAACCGAGCAGGTGTTCACCGACCCTCAGCACCCCTATACCGAAGCCCTGATCGCCGCAGCGCCGCGTCTGCCGGACATACGATGGGGCGCAGCGTGATACAGGTACAGGAAGCAGCCTACGCGAGCGACCCTACGGGGACCTCTTGCCATGAACAGGAAAGGATCCGCACGATGAATGACGCTATCTGGTTTGACCCCGGCCTCTGCCTGATCGGCGGTCAATGGCAATCCTCGTCCTCCGGCCAGACCCTGCCGCTGATCAACCCGTCTGACGGCCTGGAGATCTGCCGGATTGCCCGCGGAAATGGCGCGGATATCGACACTGCGGTCGGCGCAGCGCAAGGCGCTTTGGATGGCGCATGGGGACGCATGACTGCGCTGGAACGGGGTCGCACCCTGACGCGGATAGGGCAGCTGGTGCTGGAGCGGGTAGACGAACTGGCTGCGCTTGAAGCGATGGATGTGGGCAAGCCGCTGACGCAAGCACGGGCCGATGCGGTAGCGCTGGCGCGTTATTGCGAATTCTACGGCGGTGCGGCGGATAAGGTGATGGGGGAAACCATTCCTTATCTCGATGGCTACACCGTCTATACTCTGCGCGAACCGCATGGGGTGACGGGGCATATCGTGCCGTGGAACTATCCGATGCAGATAATCGGGCGTTCGGTCGGAGCGGCGCTGGCGATGGGCAATGCCTGTGTGTTGAAACCGGCCGAAGAGGCATGCCTTACGGCGCTGGCCTTTGCTCACCTGGCGGTCGAGGCCGGGTTGCCCGCTGGTGCACTGAACGTGGTGCCCGGACTTGGGGCCGAGGCGGGGGCGGCGCTGTCGGGACATCCGGGCGTGCATCATGTTTCATTCACCGGATCGGTTGCCACCGGAGCGCTGGTGCAGCAGGCGGCCGGGCGCAACGTGGTGCCGGTGACACTGGAACTGGGCGGCAAATCCCCCCAGCTTGTGTTCGACGATGCCGATCTTGGGGCTGCCTTGCCGTTTCTGGTCAATGCAGGGATCCAGAATGCGGGCCAGACCTGTTCCGCGTCATCCCGCATCCTCGCCCAGCGCGGCATTTATGATCAGGTCCGGGCGTGCATGGCCGAGGCCTATGAGCAGCTAACCGTCGGACCAGCCGCCGAGGATCTGCGGGTGGGGCCACTGATCTCGACCCGGCAAAAGGAGATTGTCGAGAGTTTTCTGGCTCGTGGAGCTGACCTGACCATTGCGGCGCAGGGGCAGATTGTTGCCCACGCGCCTGAAACCGGCGCTTATGTGCGGCCAACGCTTTTTGCTGAAGTCCCTTCAGATCATGAACTGGCCCGGAACGAAATATTTGGCCCGGTTCAGGTGCTGATCCCTTTCGACACCGAGGAAGAAGCGGTGGAGATCGCCAACGGCACCGATTACGGGTTGGTTGCCAGCATCTGGACGCGTGATGGCGCGCGGCAGATGCGGCTGGCCAAGCGGCTGCGATCGGGTCAGGTTTTTGTCAACAATTATGGCGCGGGTGGCGGTGTGGAACTGCCTTTTGGTGGCGTCGGCAAATCCGGTCATGGGCGTGAAAAAGGGTTCGAGGCGTTGTATGGCTTTTCGCGACTGAAAACGGTTGCGGCCTACCATGGCTAGGATCGGAGTTTTCCTGGCGCTGATCGCCGTTGCCATCGTTGCCGCAGGGATATTTGGCGCGCTGCACAATCAGGTCACCTATTCGGTCGGGCCGGATTATTTCCATCAGTTCAAGTTCCTTCAGTTTGGCATCCCACCCGAAACACCGCCACGCGTCGGCGCTGCGATTGTCGGTTGGCGGGCAAGCTGGTGGATGGGCGTTCTGGTCGGCTCGCCGCCTTTTTTGCTGGGCCTGTTGCTGTTGTCTTCGGCCAGAATGTTCTGGTCGGCGGGGCTGCGTGCGATATTCGCGGTGCTGCTCATGGCTTCGCTTGCTGCCAGCATTGGTTGGGTTTTCGGGTTGATGGCGGTCGACGCCAAGACGGCGTCACAGATTCAGCTGCCCGCCACGATCACCGAGCCGGTGGGTTTCCTGCGCGCGGGCGTGATGCATGATGCAAGTTATGTCGGCGGCTTCGTCGGAATCTTTGCCGCTATCTGGATCATGTTCCGGGCGTCGAGGCACTCGCAGTGAACGACAACCGGGACAATGTGGCACTGGCCATCGCCCTGTCGCTGCTCGCCCTTGTCCTGTTCGATGTCATGGGATTGATCATCAAGTATCTGTCGCCCCGGTATACCGCTGCAGAACTTTCGGCCTATCGCAATTTCTTTGGTATTTTTCCCGCGTTGATTGCTCTGTGGTCATCCTCGGTCTGGCGACAAAGTGGGAGGCCCTGGAAAATCCGGCAGTGGAAACTGGGTCTGATGCGGGGGATTTACGTCACCTTTGCCCAGTTCCTGTTCTATTACTCGTTGGGCAAGCTGGCCTTTGCCACGGCATCCACCATCACCTATTCCAATGCAGTCTTCATGACTGCGCTTGCCGTACCGATGCTAGGCGAGCGTGTCGGGGCCGTGCGATGGATGGCCGTGCTGATCGGGTTTGCCGGCGTGATCCTGATCATGAGGCCCGGAAGCGACACGTTTTCGCTGGATGCGGTCGCACCATTGGGGGCGGCGTTTCTGTATGCGCTGACTGGGGTGTCGGCTCGATTGATGGACCGGGATGTGCCCAGCCCCTTGCTCAACCTGTATTCGGTGGTATCGGCCTTGTTGGGCGCGCTGATCCTTGCCACCATCGCCGGCGGGTTTTCCCCGATCAACCACCCTCAGGACGTCATCTGGATCGTCGCTATGGGGGCATTCGGCGGCACTGCCGTCTTGTGTCTTGTGGTCTCGTACCGGATGACAGAGCAAAGCAATCTGGCCCCGTTCAGCTATTTCGGCATCCCCTTTGCCTTTGTCGCGGGATGGCTGGTGTTTGATGAAACACCGTGGTCAGACCTGTTTCCCGGGGCGCTGTTCATTGTCGGCGGAGGTTTGATGGTGATCTGGCGCGAGCGACGCTTGCGCCGCAAACCCGTTAACCACTAGACCACGACCTTGATCGGTTCCTGCCGGCCCACGTCGAACACCCGCTTGTAGCGCTCGATCTCGGCCTTGGGACCCATCGCCTTTTCTGGATTGTCCGACAGTTTCACCGTCGGGTGGCCATTGGCCGAAACCGCCTTGCAAACCAGAGAGAACGGGGCAAGCCGGTCGCCGGAAACTAAACCGCGAAAATCGTTGGTCAGCAACGTCCCCCAACCGAACGAGACATTGGCCCGCCCGGTAAAACGGGCGTGCAATTCGAT
Organism: Ruegeria sp. YKSE079; assembly: GCF_059612845.1. Classification (NCBI taxonomy): domain Bacteria; kingdom Pseudomonadati; phylum Pseudomonadota; class Alphaproteobacteria; order Rhodobacterales; family Roseobacteraceae; genus Ruegeria; species Ruegeria sp. YKSE079. The sequence goes on from NZ_JBXWRJ010000013.1 coordinate 77,128, forward strand.
AATCTTGTCTACGTCCAGGCCATCCGAAAAAATGATCCGCTTTTTTGTCGGATCCTCGCCGCGTGATTTCCACCAATCGATGGCAATTTCCGCGCCCTTGGCCGGATCACCGCTGTCGATTCGGATACCGGTCCATCCCGCCAGCCAGTCGGGGGCGCGTTCCAGAAACCCCTTGGTGCCGTAAGTGTCCGGCAAGATGATCCGCAGATTACCCTCATGCTCGTCATGCCAGTCGCTTAGCACGTCATAAGGGGCCTGCGCCAAGGCCGCGTCATCTTGGGCCAAGGCGCAATACACCATCGGCAATTCGTGTGCGTTCGTGCCGATTGCCTCGACTTCGCGGCGCATCGCGATAAGACAGTTGGATGTGCCGGTAAAGGATTTACCCAAGCCTTCGATCATTGCCTGAACACACCAGTCCTGCCACAAAAAGGAATGGCGGCGGCGGGTGCCAAAATCGGCAATTCCAAGCCCTTTGATCTCTCTCAAACGCTCAATCTTTTCCCAGACGCGGGTCATGGCGCGGGCATAGAGCACCTGCAATTCGAAACGGCGCATATCGTTCAACACTGCCCGCGAGCGCAGTTCCATCAGGACAGCCAGCGCAGGGATTTCCCAAAGCATGACCTCGTGCCACTTGCCCTCAAAGGTCAGTTCGTACTGGTCGCCTTTGCGTTCAAGGTGATAGGGCGGCAAACGCAGGTTTTCGAACCATTCCATGAAATCCGGGCGGAACATCTGACGCTTGCCATAAAACGTATTGCCACGCAGCCAGGTGCTTTCGCCCCGGCTGAGACTGAGCGAGCGGATATGATCCAGTTGCTCGCGCAACTCGCCCTCGTCGATCAGATTGGCCAATGGAACGTGAGTCGACCGGTTGATCAGCGAAAACTCCACATTTGTTTGTGGCTTGTTTCGAAACACTGACTGACACATCAATAGTTTGTAGAAATCCGTGTCGATCAAAGACCGCACAATCGGATCAATTTTCCACTTGTGATTGTAGACGCGTGTCGCGATATCAATCATAGGGCGCTCCTATTCCGCAAATACTTAGAACAAGCGACAATGAGATTGGCAAGAGCGCCCTGATACATGACAATATCCCAGTTGTGTCATAGTCCGGGCGCAAATGGTTTTGATGATTTCCCGGTGTTGGGTAAAAGGTGAAAATTGAGTGTTGTGATGGCTCTCAGGTACGATTTCGACATATTTACGATTATGCCGGATGAGGTATTCGAGAACGAACAGTTCGTGGAATTGTTGAGTCAGACTGGCATCGACAAAAATTCGGCGCACAACAAGATCGCGCTGTTCCGCGATGTGAAAACCGCCGATGCATTGCGCGGTGCCTCGCCCAAAGTGCGGCAGTTGTTTCTGGATTCCGGATTCGGGCTGAATACGTATGACAGCGGCGTGCCCGACGGGTTCTATCCGGCGCGGGATCAATCTGCGCGCAATTACATCCTCAGAAGATTCGTCCGCAACGTCAAATCGACTTCGCTGAAGGGCGAGTATTGCGGCGATTTCGATTTTTCCGAATTCATGGACCACCTTTTGCTGGCGCGTCCCTTGCCGGGGGGGCCGGAAAGAAAACGAACGCCTGCTCGACTTGCCAGCAAGAACACGCCTCCGCAACGCCAGTCGCCGATTGCACGTATCGGATTCGCCATCGGGGTCGCGGTACTGGTTCTGGTGGTCGCCAAATTGCTGGGCGCGGTGATGCAGCGTTAAGGCCCCGTTGATCGCGACTTCTGGCGCGAACGCCGTGTCAACGGCCGCCAGCACCATTCCCCGCGAGACGTCCGAAAACCGATCCGTTGATCAACCCTGTTCCGCCCGGATAGTTGAAGAAAAACACGCCGCCGACCAGTTCACCCGCGGCGAAAAGTCCGGGAATCGGGGCAAGATCATTGTCCAGAACCTGGGCCGTTTCCGGGTCAATGCGCAGGCCGCCAAAGGTGAAGGTAATGCCACAACCGACCTGATACGCTTCGAACGGACCCTGATCGATTGTGTTAGCCCAATTCGATTTCGGCACAGCCAAACCCCTGGTTCCGCGTCCATCCTTTACGTTGGGATCGAATGGCGTGTCGGCATCGACCGAGGCGTTGTAGGTTTCCATCTCGTCAAGGAACGCCCGCGTGTCAACGCCCTCCATCTTTTGCGCCAAATCCTCCAGCGTCGGGGCCACCACCTTGGTTACCCGCTTTATGCGATACTCGTCGCGCAGCAGATGCGTGACCTTTGCGTCAAAAATCTGCCAGGCAAACTGATCGGGCTGTTCGAGGATCACCCGGCCGTATTTGGCGTAAGTATAGTTTCGAAAATCCGCGCCTTCGTCGACAAAGCGCCGACCCGTGGCATTGACCATGATCCCCCAGGGATAGGAATGTTTCTGGAACCCGTCGCCAACATCCAGATCCCCGAACTCCGGTGCGTTGTAGTCCCAGCCGACCGCATGGCACCCCGACCAGTTGCCATAGGTTGACGCACCGATTTCCATCGCCATCTTGATGCCTTCACCAGTGTTGAAGCGCGAACCGCGCACGCGGGCCATTTCCCAGCCCGGCCCAAGATAGCGTGTGCGCATTTCGGTGCTGGCCTGAAACCCACCCGAGGCCAATATGACCGAGCGGGCCTTCAATTCGAACACCTCTCCCCTGTGGCGTACCTTGACGCCGGTCACCGCATGCCCGTCGGTGACCAGCGACAGTGCTCGCGTTTCATAGCGGATTTCAACACCCGCAGCGCGTGCAATGGTCGCGTGCGCATCGACCAGCCCCGGACCGCCGCCCCAAGCCTCCAGCGTCAGCCCGCCCCAGAACTTGAAGCGTCCGTCCACCTTGAACGCCTGACGACCGTAAATGGGCATGAAGCGGATGCCCTTGTCTCGCATCCAGAACATGGTCTCGCGCGAGGTGGTGACCAGCCTTTCGCATAGTGCCGGATCAGTGCGAAAACGGGTGACCCTGAACATGTCGTCAAAGAACTGATCCGTCGTATAGGTTCCGAAATCGGTTATGGCGGTCTGATCTTCGGAAAGGTCCGGACATAGCGCGCGAATATCGTCCACCCCGTCATAGGCGAACCGGATGGCGCCAGCGGTGTAGCGTGAATTGCCGCCATTCTCGCCCTCGGGGGCGCATTCCAGCATGAGCACGCTCGCGCCTTTTTCGCGCGCCGCGTGCGCGGCACAAAAGGCTGCATTTCCAGCACCGACGATGATGGTGTCCCAGGTCGTCATGTTTTCAATCCTTTTTCGGTGCATTGAACAGGTCCTTGCGCAGCGTCATCAGTGCGCCGGGATCAATCTTGCCCTGGATAACCGTAGTCTCATTGCTGGCAATGGCCGTGGCCAGCGCGGGCCCCATCTCGCCCGGGCCGTTCACCCAGATCCCCTTGCCGCCGCAAAGTTCAGCAAATTTGTCAAAACGTGGCGACTGGATTTCAGCGCCAAGCAAGCGCCCGCCAAAAAATTCTTGCTGATAGGCTTTCTCGGCCCCCCATGCTTCGTTGTCGAGAACGACAATCACGATCGGCAATCCGTGAGAGACGGCCGTTTGGATTTCGATCAATGTATGACCGATGGCACCATCGCCCATGAGTGCCACGACCGGGCGATCCGGTGCGGCGGCCTTGGCCCCGATGGCAGCAGCCAAGCCGAAACCGACCAGCCCGAAGTCCAGCGGCGTGATCAGGGACATGGGTGCATAGTGTGCCAGGCGGTCGGCGGCCTGCAGGCAGGTGTTGCCCGTATCGAGCGTTACGATAGCGTTCTCAGGCAGCATGGCACGGATTTCCGCCAAAGCCCGACGAGGATGCATGGGCCGCGAGGCAATCTGCGCTTCGCTGGCCCGTTCCGCAACAAGGCTGGCCATGTCCGTCTTGAAGGCAGCGCGCCACTCATCAGCGTCGGGCTTTGATGCGGTCGCGGTCAAGGCTTCGGCGGTCAGGCGTGCATCCGCCTGCACTGCGACTTCCACCGGGAAGTACCTCCCCACTGCAGAACCTTCAATGTCAACATGCGCGATACGCGTGTCAGCCCCTATGTATTCGTTGCTATGGAACGTGGAGTTGAATCCCAGCCGAGCACCCAGCACGACCATCACATCGGCCTCTTTGGTCAGACGGCTGGCCACCCGGTTGCCACGCGGTCCGGCCTGACCGGCAAACCATGTATGGCCGTGGCGCATGACATCGGCGTGACCCGTCGAAGCAACAACCGGCACCTCCAGCTTTTCCACCAGCGCGGTCAGAACGTCGCGGCCCTTGCTCCACTTGAAACCACCACCTGCAAAGATAACAGGGCGTTTTGCCGACGAGAGCAGCCGGGCAATCGCATCCACATCCTCCGGAGCAGCAGGTCCCGGTCTGGCGATGTTGACTGGTTTCGGATCGAAGGCCGGCACTTCGTCCGCGAACAGATCGCGCGGAACATGCAATACAACCGGCCCGCGCCGCCCGGAATTGGCCAGCCGGATTGCATCCTCGAGCATCGGGACCAGCCGGGAAGCATCGGTCACCATGACAGATCGCTTGCAGATCGGTGCGAATAGGGCGACCTGATCGACCTCCTGAAACGTGTCCTTGGCCTGATCTGACCGCGTGATTGCCCCGGCGATAACAACCATCGGAGAATAGGCCAAATGCGCCTCGGCCACGGCGGTGACAAGGTTGACCACACCCGGCCCGGCCTGCGCGCCCAGCACCACGCCGGGTTTGCCGGTCATCCGCGCCCAGGCATCCGCCATGTGACCCGCTGCACGTTCATCCCGCGCACCCACATAGGCGATCTCGCCGCCTCGGAACATCGCGTCGTAGAGCTCCAGCATCGAACCACCCAAAAGCCCAAAGACGGTGTCGATACCGTTGGCTTTGAAAACGCGGTAGACGGCCTCGCCGCCATTGATCGTGGCCATGGCTTACTCCTCGGATCGGGGGCGCAGGTTTTGGGGGTCGAAGATTGCCTCGTGGTGAATGGTGACGGGAATGGACCGGTTCAGAATCTGCACCGATAGTCCTGACCGGGCTGTTCCCTTGCGGACGAAAAGCCAACCGAGTGATTTTTCGACGGAATATCCGTATCCGCCCGACGTTGTCAGGCCCACCGGCTTGCCGTCCAACAACACCGGCTCACCACCATGAATATCGATGTCCTCGGCGTGAAGCTCGGCGTACAGAAGTTCCCACCCCGGCTTGCGGGCCAAAAGAGCATCACGGCCAACGAAATCTCGCCCCTCGGCGCGCACGAAACGATCCAACCCTACATCGAACGGGCCGACATCGGTGGTGAGTTCACCGGAAGCCCGAAAGGCTTTCTCCATCCGCATACCATTGAAGGCATAAGAGCCCAGATCGGTCAGCCCATACTTTTCTCCGGCAGCAAACAGCTCATCGTACAGCTCGCCAATACGGTCCAAAGGCGTGTGAAGCTCCCATCCAAGCTCACCAACAAAGGACACCCGCAGCGCATAGCAGGGTATACCTGCAACAGAAATTTCCTGTCCCGACAGCCAGGGGAAGGCAGCGTTGGACAGGTCGACCTCGGTAAGGTCCGACAGAATACGCCGCGAGGCCGGACCGGAAAGCGCCAGCATGCCCCAATCGGCAGAGCGGTTGATCATGGTCACGTCTTCGCCGGGGTGAATATGCGACTTGATCCAGTCGAAGTCCGGCTTGGCGCGGGCGATGGGCGAGCCTGTAAAATAGCGATCTTTGGCAATGCGCCAGATTGTGATCTCGGTCTCGAACTGGCCCATGGGCGTGAGCAGGTGGTTCAAGCTGATCCGCCCGTCACGCGCCGGGATCGTGTTCGCGGATAACCGCTCCAGAAGCGCGCCCGCATCCCGGCCCGTGATCTCGAACTGGGCAAACGCGCAGAGGTCGATGACGCCGGCCGCCGCGCGGGTCGCCTTGGCCTCGGCCTTGGCATTTTGATGCCAAGGTTGATGGCCCCAGCCGATCTGTTCAACCTCTCCGCCATTTCCGAAATAGCGCGGCCGTTCCCATCCTGCGACTTCACCAAACACCGCACCCTTGGCGGCCAGCCGGTCATAGAGCGGATGACGCCGGACCGGGCGCATGCTTTGGAACTGTTTGCCCGGACATGGCGTATCGTGTCGGCGCATGAACTCGTCTTTGGTGCGCTCAATGATGAAGGTGTCGCTGGCAAATTCGCCATAGCGACGCGGGTCTATCGAGCGTGTGTTGATCTGGGCCGCGCCATGCACCATCCAGTCGGCAAGCACTTTACCCGCACCGCCGCCCCAGGCCAGCCCGATGGACGATCCGCAGGACAACCAGACATTCGGAGCACCGGACGGACCGACCAGCATGCCCCCATCGGGCGTGTGCGTGATCGCACCACGCACCACGCGCTTTATCCCGAGGTTGGCCAGTACCGGCATTTTGCCGAGGGCGATCATCAGGAAATCGCCAATCGAGTCGTAGTCCGCCTCGAACAATTCATTTTCGGCAGTCCACGGCGCACCCTGTGGCATTTCCCAGATCGTCGGGCACGTGTGACCCTCGTAGATGCCAATCAGCCCCGATCGCTGTTCTTGCCGAATATAGCCGCCAAATGCATTGTCGCGCATCACCGGCAGTTCCGGCCGCCCCTGAAACTCGGGCACAGTGTCGGTGACCAAGTAGTGATGCAAGCACGAGACCGAGGGGATTCTGAGCCCGAACCACTCGCCCACCTGATTGGCGTAGGACCCTGCGGCGATAACCACATGCTCGGCCAGAACATCACCATTTTCGGTCCTCAGCAGCCACATGCCCCCCTTGCGGCTGGCGCCGGTCACCCGGTTGTGGCGCTCTATCTTGGCTCCTCGTGCCCGCGTCGCGGCGGCCAGCGCCATCGTCACGCCTGAGGGGTCGATATGCCCATCCTCGAAGGTCTGGACCGCAGCCTTGACGTCATTGATCTTGTAAAAGGGATTGCCCCTGGCGACTTCTTCTGGTCCGACAAGTTCCATCGGCAGGTCCAACAACTTGCCGACCCCCATGATGGATTTCATCCAGTCCACCTCGTCGCCGGTAGTGGCGATCCGAAAGCCGCCGACCTCGTGCCAACCGATCGACTGGCCGGTTTCCGCTTCGGCACGTTTGTAGATTTCGATCGAGGTCTTGTTGATCCAGCCCATGATGCGGCTGCCAACTGCATGGGCGATCTGCCCCGCTGCATGCCAGGTCGAGCCGCTGGTCAGCTCCGCCTTTTCGAACAGAATCGTATCGGTCCAGCCATTTTCGGCCAACTGGAACTGGGCCGCGACACCCATGATGCCGCCGCCGATTATTGCCACCTGCGTGGTGCGAAGTGCATCGGTCATTGGAACGCCTCCTTGGCGGGCTTCAAGGAGGCCCGGGCCGCAAAACGCTGGCAGGCAATTTCGACCTCGAACCCATCAACGATGCCCTCGCATGCAAGCCGCTCCAGAGGTGCGGAAACCATGGCCAGCGCCACCGAACGCCCAAAACGGTAACTCCATGCTGTCGAGGTGATCTGACCAACAACCCGGCCCTCGAAGTAGATCGGTTCGTCGTGGAGCGGGATCGCAGCCGGATCATCAAACAAAACCGAAACGATCCGTCTGTTAGGGTCGTCGCGTGCCAGCGCATCCTCGCCAACAAATCCGGTACCGAATGCACAGAACGCCTCAAGCCCCGCTTCTTGCGACGTGGTGCCGGGGGTTAGCTCGTGCCCGAAGGCACGAAAGCCCGACTCGATTCGTAAACTGCCGATGGCGTAAAGCCCGGCATGGGTAGCACCGACCTTTGTCAGCGCCTCGTGCGCCGCCATTGCCATATCGGCGGGAATGTAGAGTTCGTAGCCGTCTTCGCCGGTATAGCTGAGCCGCCCTGCCCAGCAGCGTGCAAGACCGACTTCGACCGTTGCGAAATGAAAGCGTTTGATATCCGGTACCAGAGTGTTTGTGGTGGCCTGAAGCACCTCGCGCGCCCTTGCGCCCGCAAGTCCCAGGATCGCATAACCGCTTGTCACATCGGTGAATTCTACCCTGAACGCACCACGCAGCTCGCGCATCCGCTTCAGATCGCGCACCACTTCGCCCGCGCCGACGATCATCAGATAGGTCTCGGGCCCATGCCGCTGCACGGTCAGATCGCTTTCGATGCCGCCGCGCGCATTGAGGATCTGGGTATAGGCGAGGCGACCTTCCGCGATATCCATCTGCGCGGCACAGAGCCGGTTGAGAAACGTGCAGGCGTCCGGCCCCTGAACCATTATCTTGCCGAACGCGCTTTGATCCAGAACGGCGGCGCCATTTCGGCAGGCGTCAACCTCGCGACCCACCTGATCGCGCCATTTCGGCACGCCGAACGTCAATGGCAGATGCGCCGCCTCGCCGCCAAAATGAAGCGCTCGTTCCCAGCCGCCCCGTACCTCGAACCTGGCATCTGCGGCCGCCAGACCTGCATGGATGGGCGACCGCAGATGCCCACGCGCCGTTTTCATCGTGCGACCGGGATAGGGATTGTCGTAGTGGCGACCAAGAACTTCCGGTATCCGCGCCTCCAGCGCGCCCAGCACGTTCATTTCCGGGCTAAAACGGCGGATGTCGGCCTCGTTCAGCTCCATCGTCGGCTCGCCAGCAATAATCCATTCTGCCATCGCCTTGCCTGCACCGCCTGCCAATGCGATTCCTGTGGAGTTCATCCCGCCCATCAGGAACAGGCCGGGCACCTCGGGGCTTTCCCCAAGCATGAACTGACTGTCGAGCGTAAAGCTTTCGGGGCCGTTCAGGAGCATCCGCACCTCGGCCCGCTCTAGCGCCGGGATGCGGCGCAGGGCGTTTTCCATCATCGGCATGAAGTGATCCCAGTCTTCGTCCAAGAGATCAAAGCTGAAATCGGCGGGCAGGCGGTCAAGGGGCAGCCCTTTGGCATGAGGTTCAAACGAGCCTACCAGCAACCCCTCAACATCGTCGCGGGCATAAAGGTAAGCGTCCTGGTCATTCAGTGTCGGCAAATGCATGCCCTTGCCCAGCGCCTGAACCTCTGCCAGCGGCTTGGTCAGTATGTAGAAATGCTCGCAGGCATAGAGCGGCATGTGAGCGCCTGCCATGGCCGCCACCTCACGCGACCAGAGTCCGCAGGCGATGACCACCTCACCTGCTTCGATTGCATGATCACCGATCTCGACCCCGCTGATCCGCCCGGCTTTTTTTCGCAGCCCTGTCACACGGGAGTCCTCATGAATCCGGACACCGCGCGCGCGCGCCCCTTTCGACAGCGCCAGCGCCACGTCCGACGGGTTCACCCGGCCATCGGCGGGCGACCAGACGGCGCCGATTACATCATCCACCCGGATCAGAGGCCAAAGCTCCTTGGCGCGGGCGGCATCTACAAGTTCGGCATTCAGTCCGAATGCGCGGCCAAGCGACACCTGCCGTTTGATGTTGGTCAGACGGTCGGGATTGGTAGCAAGCGTCAACGACCCGGTCTGTGTCCAGCCGGTGGCCTGCCCGGTCTCGCGTTCCAACTCGCGATAGAGGTCGATCGAATAGTTGATCAGCCGCGTTAACGTCGCCGAAGGGCGCAGGCGGCGCACCAAACCCGCCGCGTGCCATGTCGTGCCTGAGGTCAGCTTGGAGCGTTCGAGCACCACGATATCCTTCCGCCCCTCGCGGGCCAGATGATAGGCGATGGAACAGCCGATGACGCCGCCACCGATAATGACCGTGCGGGCATGTGTGGGCAGGGGCATCAGATCACTCCATCCCGTGTCAACGCGGCGAAAACCACGTCAAATGCACCCAGTGCTTCGTCGATCAGGTCGGGCGTATGAGCGGCGGAGGTCACGCATGAAGTGTGGCTCATCAGATCGACGCCTTGCGCCAACAGGCCACCGCGCAGCCCGGCGACCAGCGCGGGCGGTACGCTGCGGATCTCCGCAGGCGTCAGGGTCAGCGGATCCGTCTGCCCGAACAGCATGTGGCAGGTCGAACTTTCGCCATAAGCCACACCGGTGATCCCCCGCTTTGCCATCAACCGGTTGATCCCGTCGCGCAGACGCGCTGCCATGTCATCGGCCTGACGCTGTGCCACGCCACTAGCCAGATGCGGCATCGCCGCAAGCGCCCCGGCGGCAATCAGCGGCGACGCGTTAAACGTTCCCTTGTGGCTGACCGGAGGCGACAGCCCGTCACGGGTCGCGGTATTGTTCATCATTTCCATGATCTCGGTGGTCCCACAGACCGCACCACCCGGCAGACCTCCGGTCACGATCTTGGCCAGCGTGGTCAGGTCGGGCACGATGTCGTCGCGCGCCTGCCGCCCGCCAGGAGACCAGCGGAACCCGGTTATGATCTCGTCAAAGATCAGAACGGCTCCGGCCTTGCGGGCGACGTCATGCATGGCTTTCAGGCGGTCCGTGGGCAGGGGAACCGAACCATAGTTCGCACCTGATGCCTCGATGATGACTGTACCGATCCGGTCGTCCTGCAACGCGCGTTCCATCTCGTACGGATCGGCGACACAGACTTCGATCAAATCGCCGAGCGCGCCGGGAACGCCAAGTGACGTTGCGCGCTGATTACCCGGTTTCGAGCCTTTCAGCGCATGATCATGCCAACCATGATAATGTCCGTCGATCCTGAGAATACGATCCTTGCCTGACCATGCCCGCCCCAGCCGCAGGGCCAGCATGGTCGCTTCGGACCCCGAAGCGGTGAACCGTGTGCGTTCGGCGCTCGGGAACAGGCGATTTATCCAATCCGCCCACTCAACTTCGCCCTCATGGCAATCGGCGCTGAAAATCGCCTGTGCCGCCTGCATTTGCAGCGCAGCCACGACATCGGGGTGACCATGGCCCAGCAATTGGCTGGCCGATCCCATCTTGAAGTCGATGTAACGCCGCCCCTCGACATCCCATTTCTCGGCGCCTTTTGCCCTGTTAATATAGATGGGATGAGGATCGCGAAAGCGCAGTTCGTGGCTGACCCCGCCGGGAAGCGCCGCGCGGGCGCGGGTGTTGAGTGACCTGTTGCTCATCCGGTACGTCCCATCTGTGCACGTGTCAGGCGAATGTCGAATTCTTGGTGAAGGCACCGGTCCAAGGCGTCGGGGATATGAACCGGGAAATGACTGTGCAATATCTCGCGAGCTCTTTGCCGGGCCGCGTCGCCCACGCGTTTGCCGCCGTCCTTTTCCCATTCGGTGGGGGAGCGACGGTCACCGACAGCCGGATAGAAGTAATCGGATTTCATCCGGCTATACGTATGCTGTTGGCCAAGATAGTGTCCTTCGCCGCGGCACACTCCGGCAATCACATCGGCGGCAATGTTTTCAGGGTTCGCCTCGATCCCGCGAATGGTGCGCAGGATATTTCCCAAAAGGTCGTTGTCGCTGACATAGGCCGCATGGCTGACGCCCAGAAGGCTCGACATCATGCCCGCTGCCTGGGTAACGATATTCGCCCCGGCATGTGCCGCCAGGGTCACCGCCAGAGACTTTTCCGCGCCATATTGCGCGTCCAGACACTTGGAGTCGGTGATCCCCGCTATCGAACTGGTCGGCAGATCCCAGTACCGGCCCATCTGTGCCGCCCCGGCCATCAGGACGGCCTGTTCGCCGCCGCCGCCGCTCATCGAACCTGTGCGCAGGTCCGCGACCAGCGGTTTGGGGGCAAAGATGGCCTTGGCCTGCGGGTCAACCAGCCTTGCAAAAACCAGCCCGGCCAAGGTTTCTGCCAGCGCCTGCACCAGCGATCCGGCAATTGTCGCCGGGCTTGTCGCCCCCGCCTGTCCCGCGCTGATCAGTTGCACCGGGAACCCCGCCAATATTGCGGCCTCCAGCACCTCGCAAGCATCCTGAGCGAACCGCATTGGAGGCACGACATGACACACCATGACGGTCAGAAACGGACGTGCGCGAAACGCCGCCTCTTCACCCGCAACGCGATAGCACAAGCGGGCAATATCGGGAACGTTTTCGGCTTGCGAGATAGAGATGGACACGTGCTTGGACGTGCCGGCAAGACAGGCATAGGCCGTGTTCAGGTCCATCAGTGCGGGGTCTTCGATATCCCGCGCGACCACCGGTCGGCTGAAATGGTGGATGTTTTCCATCCGATCGACGATGCGGGCGGCATCATAGAGATCGCGCAGTGTCGAGGGACGGTATGCCTGCGTCTCAAGATCGAACACCCCCGGCGCCGCGCCCCCGGTCGACATATGCACGCGCGCGCCAGAGATTCGCAGGTCGTTTTCGGAACGTCGACCGCACAAGTCGAACTCCCGCTGCGCACCGTCGATGGCCCATTTCACCAGCGCGCGCGGGAACAAAAGCCTGCCGTCGCCAGCCAGGGCACCCCCGGCAGACCGCACTCTGTCGATCAATGACGGAGTGGCCTGGCTCAACCCCAGTGTTTCCAGCAGATTCAGCGCACTTTCCTCAACCAGTGTCGCTTCAACCGGCGACAATGGTTTGAATCTTCCGGCTTCAAGACCTGGCCAGACAGAAGGGTTGCCTTCAGGTGTTTCGACCTGCCCAAGGCGAGTCTTTCTGCCACGTCTGCGTAAATTTTCGACCATCTGGGTATAATTCCCAAGCAAGACTCAGGAATGATGATCACGCTGTCACGCTATTTACAAAGGCAGCTTACTCAGCAAATGATGAGTTGAACTCATCGGTAGACAGAATGCTTCCGTCCCTGCCCGCACTCAGAGCCTTTGACGCCGCTGCCCGCCTCGGAAGCTTCCGTGCCGCAGCTGAAGCCCTGTCGATCAGCGCTACGGCGATCAGCCACCATGTACGCGGTCTGGAAGAGCAGTTGGGTACAAAGCTTTTCCACCGTGTGGGGCGCAACGTCACCCTGAGCGAAGACGGTCAGCGCCTGGCGTCTGCGACAGGAGAAGCTTTCAGCCTGCTCGAAGTGGCGGTCGAAAGCTTCCGAGTGGGACGACGCAAAACTGTTCGCGTGGCCGCCGGGCCGATATTCACTGCAAGATGGCTGATGCCGCGGATCAGTGATTTCTGGGAAACCTATTCCGGAGTCGAGCTGGAATTTGTACCGACATATCGCCCTGGTGATCTTTCAGGCAACAACGCAGACATTGTGATCCGCTGGGAGCGCCTGCAGGACATGGCGGTTGGAGCACACAAGCTGATCGAATTGCAACCGATCGCCGTCGCAAGCCCCGGCTTCATTGCCCGGTTCGGTCCCTTTGCAAGTGCCGAGGACCTGCTTGCGGTGCCGATCCTGCATCAGCGCAACCACTGGGGTTGGATCGACTGGTTTGCCGCACAGGGTATCAAGATACCCCAGCCGATGCGCGGCGCGGTATTCGAAGACGCAAATGTGCTGATACGTGGGGCCGCACAGGGTCAAGGCGCCATTGTCGGCTGGCTCCCTCTGATCGAGCAAGATTTGAAAGATGGGCGAGTAACTCGTCTGTTTGACGAAGAGATCACTCCTACACACGGGTATTTTGTCGAAATTCGGGAAGAGGCGAAAACGAGACGAGAGGCACGCCTGGTCTTCGACTGGTTGATCGCCAGCAGCCAGGTTGCGCTGTAACAATGGTCTTCGGATCACTCTGACGTTCATTCAAACGTGCTGCCAAAGGATCAGAACCTGAAACGGTAAACTTATTCGATACAAACCGCCATAATGTGACTGAGATTACATACATAATCCCGCGACAAGCTCACTCTAAAAGCAAGTTATTTGTTATTGGAGCGCTTGTTATGCCCACACCCAGACGTTCCCGCCTGTTTTCAATGATCTCGAATATGTTCCGCTCCGTCCGCCAATGTGCACGGATGCAGCATCGAGTGAACCGTCACCACTAGCAGTTCCAAAGACGCATCGGATTTTCGCGTTCTATCCTGCGACCCGAAAACTATGCGCGGGTCGGCGCCCGTCTGTGAGTTCCCCGATCGAATTCACCAAGGAATGCCGGTCAATCCCGAAGTGCCGGGACAGATCGCCAATGGTGCCGGTTTGCCCGAAATGCTCCACACCGTGCGAAATCGTACGGTGACCAGCGACTGACCCGAGCCAGGCCAATGTTGCCGGATGGCCGTCGATGGCCGTGACGATCGTGCAATGTCGCGGCAGATCGCCCATGAGCGTCTCGACATGCGATCTGGCGTGGGGATTTCCGCGCGCGCGTTCGCGTTGCGCGGCGGTCCATCCGGCGTTCAGACGGTCGGCTGAGGTTACGGCCAGCACACCGACATCACGACGCAACTCGCCAATCGTACCTGCAGCGGCAATCGCCTCGTCGGCAACCGCGCCCTGATAGGCGATGACCACCGAGCAATTGGGGCCGGGCTTTCGCAGCCAGTATGCGCCGTCAATCGTTCCCTGCAAAAACGCGTCATCGACACGCTTTCCGGGCTGCTCCAGCGGCTTTGTGGTCAGCCGCAGATAAACCGACCCGCCAGTTTCATCCCGCAACCATGTCCGCTCGTCCGGATCGCCTTCGCCATCGCGTTGAAGATAGTCGAAGGCCCATTGCATGATGACGGCCAGTTCATCGGCAAAGGCAGGTTCAAAGGCCGCTAGCCCGTCCTGCGACATACCGATAAGCGGTGTGCCGATCGACTGATGCGCCCCGCCTTCTGGGGCCAGCGTGACCCCCGAAGGAGTTCCGACAATGAGGAAACGGGCATTCTGATAACAGGCATAGTTCAATGCATCGAGTCCTCGGCAGACAAACGGATCATAGACAGTTCCAATGGGAATGATCCGTTTGCCAAACAACGAATGCGAAAGACCGGCAGCGCCAAGAAGAAGCATCAGGTTCATCTCGGCAATTCCAAGCTCCAGATGCTGGCCCTGGGGGGCAAAGTTCCATTTCGCGGTAGACGGAATTCGATGTTCGATGAATGCATCGCGCTGTTCCTGCCGTGAAAACAGCTTGCGCCGGTTCACCCAGGGCCCAAGCCCAGTGGTTCCCGTTACATCGGGCGACGTGGTCAGAATGCGGGACGCCAGTTCGCTATTCCCTTTCGCCAGATCATCCAGGATCTTGCTGAATGCAGCCTGAGTGGACATCTCCCGCCCCGTTTCAATCGAGATGCCGGGTACCGGCAGAGGCGCGTCGGAGTACCTGCGCGGCCCTTTCGCAAAAAACGGAGAACTAGCAAGAAAGCGCCGCAGGCTTGCCGGATCAGTGACGGTGGCGAACGGGTCCCACTCCTGCCCCTCCGGCACCCCCATATGGGACTGCCATTCGACCATTTGCGCCTTGGTCATCAGCCCGCCGTGATTGTCCTTGTGACCCGCAATCGGCGTACCCCAACCCTTGATCGTGTAGGCCAGAAAACAGGTCGGGCGGTCGTGATCAATGGCGGCAAAGGTGTCGGCCATCGTCTCGACGCAGTTGCCGCCGAGGTTTTCCATCAGCGCGGCCAGTTCCGCATCGCTGCGCCGATTCAACAGGGCCGTCACGTCCCCCTGATCGCCCAGATCATCCATCAACCGCTGGCGCCATACAGAACCGCCCATATAGGTCAGGGCTGAATAAACCGCATTCGGGCAGGCATCGATCCAGTCTTTCAGCTGTTCGCCGCCGGCTTCTTCAAATGCCGCCCGTTGCAATACGCCATATTTCACGCGCACCACGTCCCAGCCGAAGGCTTGGAAAACCTTTTCGACCCGTTCAAACAGACCTTCGCGCACGATGCCGTCCAGCGACTGTCGATTATAATCGATGATCCACCAGCAATTGCGCAGGTCGTTCTTCCAACCCTCCTGAAGAACCTCATAGACGTTGCCTTCGTCCAGTTCGGCATCGCCAACCAGCGCCACCATGCGCCCGGTTATGGCGTCGTTCCCCCAGTCCTTGGCCTTGATGTAGTCCTGAACCAGCGAGGCAAGCGCCGTGATCCCGACGCCGAGACCCACCGACCCGGTCGAGAAATCGACGTCATCCACATCCTTGGTCCGACTGGGGTAGCTTTGCACACCGCCAAAACCGCGGAAATTCTCCATGTTCTCGCGCGTCTGATTTCCCATCAGATATTGCATCGCGTGAAAGACCGGGCTGGCATGCGGTTTGACGGCTACCCGATCCTCGGGTCGCAGCGCCGAGAAATAGAGCGCCGTCATGATCGACACCATCGAGGCGGAGCTGGCCTGATGCCCGCCGATTTTTATCCCGTCCGTCTTGGGCCGGATGTGGTTCGCGTTATGGATCATCCAATGCGACAGCCACAGCAACCGCTGTTCGATGGTTTTGAGATACATCAGATCGGCGGTCATGATCGCGCTCCTTACTCGGCGGCAAAGCGCATGTTACGCGGCAATGCCTGATCCAGATCGGCCAGAATATCCTCGACCTCTTCCAACCCTACCGAAAGACGGATTAATCCGTCGCTGATTCCATGCTCGGCGCGTTCCTCTGGCGTATAAGTAGAATGCGTCATCGAGGCCGGGTGTTGAATGAGCGTCTCGGCATCGCCCAGCGAGACCGCGCGCTGGATCATTTTCAGGCGGTTCATCAATGTGGTTCCCGCCTGCAATCCGCCTTCGATTTCAAACGCGATCATCGCGCCGGGTTTGGCCATCTGGCGTTCGGCCACGTCATGCTGTGCAAAGCTTTCCAAACCGGGAAAATGAACCGCAGATACTGTCGGATGCGCCTCCAGCCAATCGGCAACCACGACGGCCGAAGCGCAATGGCGATCCATGCGCAGCGCCAGCGTTTTCAACCCGCGCAGGATCAGCATCGCGTTAAAGGGTGCCATGACCGCGCCGGTCATGTCCTTCATACCCACGAGACGAATTTCCTTGATCTGCCCGGCGGTGCCGGCGACCAACCCGGCAACGACATCCCCATGACCCCCGAGATACTTGGTCGCGGAATGCAGAACGATATCCGCACCCAATTCTATGGGTCGGGTCAGATAGGGCGTCGCATAGGTGTTGTCGACCACTACGGTGGACCCGGCCTGATGTGCGATTTCGGATACTGCCGCGATGTCGACCAGCCGCATGTTCGGGTTGGCCGGGGTCTCGAAATAAACCACGCGGGTCTTGCTGCTGATTGCCTTGCGCAGATTCTCGGGATCCGTCATGTCGACATGGGTGATGGTCACGCCCCATTTGGTCAGCCCGTGACGCATATAGGCAAAGGTGCAGCCATAAAGTGTTTTGTCGACGATCACCTCGTCGCCGGGACTGAGAAGGGTCCACAAGACGGCCGTCACTGCACCCATCCCGCTGCTCAGTGCCAGACCGGCCTCGGCCCCTTCCAGCGTGGCGATGCGTTTTTCCAACAGATCACAGGTCGGGTTCGAGATACGGCTGTAGATGTGGCCCTCACGCTCACCAGCAAACATTTCACCGCCTGCTTCGGCGGTTTCAAAGGCAAAGGTCGATGTCAGGTGCAAGGGTGGCGTCAGCGCACCCTCGTTCTGTTGCGGATCATAGGCGTGATGGATGGCGCGGGTGGCGAATCCCTTGGACGTGCTCATGGCAAACCTCATATCTGTGCTTGAGGCATGATGAACCACTCTCCTAGATAATTAATTGCAAACTATGCCAGCATTAGTTACTATTTTGGCATATTCTGCCAATGGACTCGCAAATGGACGCCAAAGACCGTCAAATCATCCGCGCCTTGCAGAAAAACGGGCGCATGACCAATCAGGACCTCGCTGAAGAAGTGAACCTATCGCCCTCACCCTGTCTGAGACGAGTTCGAATTCTCGAGTCCTCAGGGGCAATCCGGGGATATATGGCCGATGTTGACCCGACTACTTATGGTCTGCCAGTCACGGTCTTTGTCCGCATCCGGCTGGAGCGGCACAATGAAGAAGACGTGCAGCGGTTCGAGCGGCGTATCCAGATGATAGACGAAGTGCTCGAGTGCCATATCCTGACAGGCGCTACCGATTATCAACTCAGGGTCGTGGTATCGGGGCTGGACGCTTACGAGGATTTCATCCGCAATCGCATACACCCGATTGGCGGCATTGCCTCGATCGATACCAGCTTCGTCTACAGCACGGTGAAGCGGACAGCCGTGTTTCCATCGACCGATTGAACAAGAAAAACCGCCCGGCAAACCCGGGCGGCCTGTAAGATCAGTCCCTAACTCAGCCCAATATCCGCGGCAGGCGAAGTCCGTGCTCGCGGGCGCAGTCCTTGGCGATCTGGTATCCGGCATCTGCATGGCGCCACACCCCCGAGGCGGGGTCGTTCCACAGGACACGCTCCAACCGCCGCGCGGCATCCTCGGTACCGTCCGCGCAGATCACCACGCCTGCATGCTGGCTGAACCCCATGCCGACGCCGCCACCATGGTGCAGCGACACCCAGGTCGCCCCTGACGCGGTGTTGATCAAGGCATTCAATAGCGGCCAGTCCGAAACCGCGTCCGAGCCATCGAGCATCGCTTCGGTTTCACGGTTGGGAGAGGCAACCGAGCCCGAATCCAGATGGTCGCGCCCGATCACCACCGGCGCTTTCAACTCACCACTCGCAACCATCTCATTGAAGGCCAGACCCGCCCGATGACGGTCACCCAAACCGATCCAGCAGATGCGCGCCGGCAGACCCTGAAACGCGATCCGCTCCCGCGCCATGTCAAGCCAGCGGTGCAAGTGCTCGTTCTCGGGGAACAACTCCTTCATCTTGGCGTCGGTCTTGTAGATATCCTCGGGGTCGCCAGACAGCGCACACCAACGGAAGGGGCCAATGCCCTTGCAAAACAGCGGGCGGATATAAGCGGGAACGAAACCGGGAAAGGCAAAGGCGTTTTCCAGCCCTTCATCAAGTGCCACCTGCCGGATGTTGTTGCCGTAATCCAGCGTCGGAACGCCCGCGTTCCAGAAATCGACCATCGCCGCAACGTGCTGTTTCATGGACGCCCGCGCGGCCTTTTCGACCGACTTAGGGTCTGTTTCCCTCTTTTCGCGCCACTGAGCCATGGTCCAGCCCAAAGGCAAATAGCCGTTTACCGGATCATGGGCGCTGGTCTGGTCGGTAACGATGTCAGGACGCATTCCACCGTCTATCATGCGGCGGTAGATCTCGGGGAAAACCTCGGCGGCGTTGCCCAGCAGCCCAACCGATTTCGCTTCGCCCGCCCTGGTCCAGCGGTCGATCATTTCCAACGCCTCGTCCAGGGTCTCGGCCTTTTCATCGAGGTATCTGGTACGCAGGCGGAAATCGATGCTATCCGGGTTGCACTCGACTGCCAGACAGCAGGCTCCGGCGAACACCGCCGCCAGTGGCTGTGCTCCGCCCATGCCGCCCAGCCCACCTGTCAGTATCCACTTGCCCTTGAGGTTGCCGTCATAGTGCTGGCGCCCGGCCTCGGCGAATGTTTCGTAAGTGCCCTGAACGATGCCCTGCGTGCCAATGTAGATCCAGGACCCGGCGGTCATCTGGCCGTACATCATCAGGCCCTTCTTATCGAGCTCGTTGAAATGATCCCAGTTGGCCCAGTGCGGCACGATGTTGGAGTTCGCGATCAGCACGCGCGGCGCGTCCTTGTGGGTGCGGATAATCGCAATCGGTTTGCCGGACTGGACGATCAGGGTCTCGTCCTCTTCAAGATCCTTGAGGCTGGCCACGATGGTGTCGAAGTCATCCCAGGTGCGCGCCGCGCGTCCGATGCCGCCATAGACCACCAGTTCATGCGGGTTCTCGGCCACGTCCGGGTGCAGGTTGTTCATCATCATCCTGAGCGGCGCCTCGGTGACCCAGCTTTTTGCATTCAACTCGGGGCCGGTGGGGGGATAGACGTCGCGGGTATTCTTGCGCGGATCGCTCATGACTGGGCTCCTTTTTCGGTCAGATCGCCCGACAGGGCGAGGTCGCGGAGGTGTTCAAGCATCGCTTTCAGATGCGGTCGAAGGGTTGCGGCACGGTCCTCGCGCCAACTCCAGGGCGGGGTTTCGTCCAGATAGGCGCGCTGCGCGATTTCCATCTGAATCGCGTGGATGCCTGTTTCGGGGCGACCATAGTGGCGCGTTGCCCAGCCGCCCTTGAAACGGCCATTGAGCACCGAGCTGTATCCTGTGGCCGAGGATGCTATGCCAACCACCGCCTTCTCGATCAGCGGATGACAGGTCGCGCCATTGTTGGTGCCGGTATTGAATACGGGCAATTCGCCATCGAACAGGAACGGGATCAACGAGCGGATGGAATGACAGTCGAACAG
Organism: Ruegeria sp. YKSE079; assembly: GCF_059612845.1. Taxonomy (NCBI): domain Bacteria; kingdom Pseudomonadati; phylum Pseudomonadota; class Alphaproteobacteria; order Rhodobacterales; family Roseobacteraceae; genus Ruegeria; species Ruegeria sp. YKSE079. The sequence continues at coordinate 97,278 of NZ_JBXWRJ010000013.1, forward strand.
GATCGCCGTGCCGTGCCTTGCCCGCACCCGATCCAGCTCCTGTCTCAGTGCCGCGTGATACGGCGCATGGTATTTTTGCCGCCGCTCTTCGACTTCGTCCGCCGATGGCTCCTGCCCTTCTGTCCAGATCGCCCGCCCGTCGAAATCAGTAAGCGGCACCAGAGTGGTCGTGTTCTGACCAGGGTAAAGCGACACGCCCGCAGGGTCGCGGTTGGCGTCGACGACATAGCGGTGAACATGCGACTGAACGACCGTCATATCGGTCAAAAGACCCGAATAGAGTCTGTTTATGTGCCAATCCGTGTCTGCCAGCCCGCGCCCGGTTTCGTTCAGGCGCGCGGCGATGTCATCGGGCACATGGGTGCCGCCATGAGGCTGGCCAAGAACAATGGGGCCGTCACCACGCAGGACATCGCAAACCTGCATCAGACCAACTCCGGCATATCGACACCGACGGCGGACAGAACCGTGCCTGCGGCCACTAGAGATTTGATAGTTTCAAGTTCGGGCGCGAGATAGCGATCGTCCGTCAGGGGCGGGATATCGGCCCGAACCCGGTCAATCACGCGCTGTAGTGGGGCGCTGGTTGCAAGCGGTGAACGGAATTCCACGCCCTGTGCCGCGCACAGCAATTCGATCCCCAGAATGTAGTTGAGGTTGTTCACCATGCGCCCCAACCGCCGCGCGCCATGGGCGGCCATCGAAACGTGATCCTCCTGATTGGCCGAGGTCGGCGTGCTGTCCGTGACACAGGGATTGGCCAGATGCTTGTTCTCGCTCATCAATGCAGCGGTGGTCACTTCGGCAATCATCATGCCCGAGTTCAACCCGGGCTTAGGCGTCAGAAACGGCGGCAGGTCGAAACTCAACGTCGGGTCCACCATCAGCGCGATACGACGCTGTGCAATGGCACCGATTTCTGAAACGGCGAGGGCAATCATGTCCGCGGCAAAGCCAACCGGCTCTGCATGGAAGTTTCCGCCCGAAACGATGGCTTCGGGGTCAGACAAAACCAGAGGATTGTCAGTGGCGGCGTTCGCCTCAATGGTCAACGTCGCAGCGGCCTGTCGCAAAACATCCATCGCGGCACCTGTCACCTGCGGCTGGCAGCGAATGCAATAAGGGTCCTGCACCCGCGTGTCGCCCTCGCGATGGCTTTCGCGGATTTCCGAACCCTCAAGCACGACCCGCATCGCACCTGCCGCCTCGATCTGCCCCCGGTGACCGCGCAATTCGTGAATCTGGGGCTGCAGCGGGGCGGTGGATCCCATGATCGCATCGGTCGATGCCGCGGCGATCACCAGCGCGTTCTGCGCCGCGCGCCACGCTTCGAAAAGCCCAGCCAAGGCAAAGGCCGTCGAGAATTGGGTGCCGTTGATAAAGGCCAGCCCCTCTTTCGGACCAAGCTGAATCGGCTCTAATCCAACCGATTTCAATGCCTCAGCACCCGGCGCTACCTGTCCGTTCACCTCCGCTTCGCCCTCGCCGATGACCACAGCGGTCATATGCGCCAACGGCGCCAGATCACCCGATGCTCCGACCGAACCCTGCGCCGGTATCACCGGCGTGACGCCACGCGCCAGCATCTGCTGCAAAAGTTCGATCAGCTCCCACCGCACACCCGATGCACCGCGGCCAAAGGACAACAGCTTTAACGTCATCATCAGCCGAGCAAGCCGACGCGGAACAGCTTCGCCCACACCACAGCAATGGCTGAGGATCAGGTTGCGCTGCAGGGTCGAGGTATCCTCGGGCGCAATCTTTAGGCTGGCGAGTTTTCCAAAGCCGGTATTGACGCCGTAAACCGCCTTGTCCCCCGCCGCGGCCTCGGCAATCCGCGCTGCGGCCGCCTGAACCTGAGGTTTGCAGCCCTCGTCCAACAGGATCGGAGTTTCTTTCCAATAGATTTCGGCCAGCTCGGACAGGGTGACTATGCCCGGAGTGAGCTTCAAGACGCTCATTCAGTGCCTCCAAAGATGCGTTTGTACAATGGGTTGAAGCCGATGCGATAGGCCAGTTCGGCCGGGTGTTCGACGTCCCATACCGCCAGATCGGCCCGCTGACCGAGCGCGATTGTGCCCGTGTCGTTCAGACCCAATGCACGGGCCGCTTCACGAGTGGCCCCGGCCAGCGTCTCTTCGGGCGTCATCCGGAACAAGGTGCAGGCCATGTTCATTGTCAGCAAAAGTGAGGTCAGCGGTGACGAGCCCGGATTGCAATCGGTCGCCAATGCCATCGGCACCTTGTGCCGACGCAGCTGGTCGATAGGCGGTACCTGTGTTTCGCGCAGGGTATAGAACGCCCCAGGCAGGACCACCGCGACGGTTCCGGCGTCTGCCATCGCGGCCACCCCCTCTTCGTCGAGATACTCGATATGATCCGCAGATAGCGCGCCATACGAGGCCGCAAGTTTGGCACCGCCCAGGTTCGAGAGCTGTTCGGCATGCAACTTGACCGGCAATCCCAGCGCTTTCGCCGTATCGAAAACACGGGCGATTTGCCCGGGGTCAAAGGCGATCCCTTCGCAGAACCCGTCCACCGCATCGACAAGCCCTTCGGCATGGGCCGCACGCAGGGCCGGTATGCAGACCTCGTCGATATAGGCATCATCGCGGCCCTTGTATTCGGGCGGGACCGCATGCGCACCCAGAAATGTGGTTTTGACGCGGACCGGGCGCACCTGCTCAATCCGGCGGGCAGCGCGAAGCATGCGCAACTCTGTTTCCTGATCCAGACCGTAACCGGACTTGACCTCGATACAGCTGACGCCTTCTGCCAACAGGGCATCGACCCGCGGCAGGGCATCAGCGAGCAGCTGATCTTCGGACGCGGCGCGGGTGCCATTCACAGTCGACAGGATACCACCACCTGCACGGGCTATTTCTTCGTACGAGGCACCGTTCAGCCGCATCTCGAACTCGACCGCGCGATTGCCGCCGAACACCACGTGCGTGTGGCAATCGATCAAGGCGGGCGTGACAAGCCGACCGCCAAGATCCTCTACCTGCCAACCCGTGAACGCGTCCGGCAGCAGGGACGCAGCGCCGACCCACGCGATCTTGCCGCCTTCAACAGCAACCGCGCCGTTCGGTATCATCCCATACGGGGTCGCGGCGTCATCCAATGTGGCAACCTGCGCACCGCGAAGAACGAATTTTTCGGTCATGACGATTCTTTGGGGCTCCCCTTTCGAGTTATTTTTTCGTATACGTATATAAAATTAAAGTCTACACAAAAGAGCGTCTGATGAAAATCCATGCAAAAACCGCCTTGTTAGGCTCTGATTGGGCAAGTGATCTAAGGGTGACGATTGCAGATGGCCGGATTGCCGTCATCGAATCCGATGTCGCTCCGGCCCCGGATGACCTGCAGGTGGATACCCTGCTTCCGTCATTGGCCAACCTGCACAGCCACGCCTTTCAACGCGCCATGGCGGGTATGACCGAGGTGCGCGCGGCGGGCAAAGAAAGCTTCTGGACGTGGCGCACGCTGATGTATCGCTTTCTGGACCGGTTGACTCCCGAGCAGGTCGAAGCCATCGCCGCGCTTGTTTTCATGGAGATGCAGGAAGCCGGGTATGCTTCGGTCGGTGAGTTCCACTATGTCCATCACCAGCCGGGGGGACAGACCTATGATCACCTCTCCGAACTGAGTCAACGCATCTTTGCCGCTGCGGCCCAGACCGGGATCGGCCTGACCCATCTGCCGGTGCTCTACACCTATGGCGGTGTCAATCAGGAAAGCCTTGCCGGAGGTCAGTTGCGGTTTGGCAATGACGTGGATCGGTTTCTGAGGCTTGTCGACGAATGCAAGGCAATCGGTGGGATGCCCCCTGACACCCAGGTCGGCATCGCGCCGCATTCCCTGCGGGCCACTTCGCCTGCCGATTTGTCCGAGGTTCTGGCGCAAGTACCCTGCGGGCCGATCCACATCCACATTTCGGAACAGCTCAAGGAAGTCGCCGACGTCCGGGCAAAGCTCGGCCAACGGCCAGTCGAATGGCTGTTGGAAAACATAGATGTGGATCGCCGCTGGTGCCTGATCCACGCAACCCACATGACTGATGCCGAAACCGCCGGTCTGGCGCAATCCGGCGCGGTTGCCGGGCTGTGCCCGATTACCGAAGCCAATCTGGGCGATGGCATTTTCAATGGCGCCGTCTATGTCGAAAACAAGGGCGCGTTTGGCGTTGGATCAGACTCTAACGTAAGGATTTCGCTAGTCGAAGAACTCCGCACGCTGGAGTATTCGCAGCGCTTGCGCGACATGGCGCGAACCGTGCTTGTTCCCGGCGAAGGTTCGGTCGGTCATACTCTATATACCGGGGCCGCACTGGGCGGCGCACAGGCCCTTGGCCGGGACGCCGGTGAGATCGCTGTCGGCAGGCTTGCCGATATGGTTGCAATCAACCGCGAACACCCGACCCTGTGTGCGCTGGAGGAATGGCAACTGCTGGACGGGCTGTGTTTCGCGGCTTCCGACACAGTGGTGACAGATCTGTGGTCTGCCGGCCGGCACAGGGTTCGGAACGGAAGGCACGTGGAACGAGACGCGATCACCTCGCGGTATCGCAAGGCCATTGCCGACCTGCTGCGCGATGTCTAAACGTTTCAAACACACCAACGGTCCCCGCCAATGAACCAGAACACGGAAACAACCAGCTATCGCGACATCAAGCGGATCGTTCTGGACCGCATCCGTTCGGGTGAGTGGCGGCCAGACTCTCTGTTGCCCAACGAACAGGATCTGGCGGTCGAGTTCTCCTGTACCCGAACGACAGTGAACCGCGCCTTGCGGGAATTGGCGGACGAAGGGTTTCTGGAGCGGCGCCGCAAAGCTGGCACTCGGGTTCTCAGTTCCCCGCAACGGCAGGCCCGCTTCACGATACCGCTGGTTCGGGACGAAGTCGAAGCAATGGGCGGCACCTATCGCTATGCCCTGGTTTCGGCCGAATTGAATGGCGCGCCTGAATGGCTGGGCGCGCGACTGCGGCTGGAGGCAGGGCAAAAGGTGATGCATGTACGATGCATGCACTATTCGAACAACACGCCATTCCAGTACGAGGATCGGTGGATCGTCGTCGACAGCGTGCCAGAAGTCGAAACAGCCGATTTTTCCGTCGTCGGACCAAATGACTGGCTGGTGCAGACCGTGCCCTTCACCAACGTCGAGCTGACCTTTCTGGCCAGCCGTGCAGACGCCACTCTGGCCGGGTTTCTGGATGTTCCCGAAGGAGAGCCGGTTTTCACCGCCGAGAGGATCACGTGGCTGCAAGGGCGCCCAGTCACCTTTGCCAAGTTCTATTTCGCGGCCGGATACCGGATGACAACGCAAATCTGACCTGCGCCGCTGCGCACTCTTTACCATTCGGCCAAACCAAGACACTTTCCAGAACACCACATGCGCCGCTTCGGTTCAGGAAAGGATGCGCCCATGGCCAACCCGCTTTATGATCGTCTGTTCGGAAAACACATCGGCAAACAGACACCTTTCCTGTATCTGCCCGATGACACGGTGATCACCCATTCCTCATTCCTGGACACCGCCGCGCGGATCGCAAATGCGCTTTGCGGGCTGGGGTTGGAGGCAGGTGATCGCGTGGCTGTGCAGGTGCACAAATCGCCCGAAGCCTTGGCTCTTTATGCCGCCTGCGCTCAGGCCGGGTTGATCTTTCTGCCACTCAATACTGCATATACTGTCGATGAACTGACCTATTTCATTGAAAACAGCGGCGCGAAACTGGTGGTGTGCGACGCCGCCAGTGAAGACGATCTGCAGCCCGTCACCGAAGGGCTGGACGCGCAAATAGCAACGCTCAACGCTGATGGGTCTGGCAGCTTGATGCGCCGTGCGCTGGGTATGCTTCCGGCCTTTGCTCCGATCAGGAGGAGCGCAGAAGATCTGGCCGCTTTCCTCTATACCTCGGGCACGACAGGCCGATCCAAAGGAGCGATGCTGACGCAAGAGAACCTGCTTTCGAACGCCGAAGTTTTGGCGAAGGAATGGCGGTTTACCGCAGATGACGTGTTGCTGCACGCCCTGCCGATATTCCATACCCACGGCTTGTTCGTTGCCACAAACATCGTGTTGGCGACCGGCGGCAGCATGATCTTTCTGCCCGGATTCGACCTGGATGAAATCCTGGGCCTGATGCCGCGTGCCACGTCGATGATGGGGGTGCCGACCTTTTACACCCGTCTTCTGGGCGATCCGCGTTTCACCCGCGAACTGGCATCGCACATGCGCCTCTTTGTTTCCGGCTCTGCCCCGCTGCTTGCCGATACCCATGTGCAATTCGAAGACCGCACCGGTCACCGTATCCTTGAACGCTATGGAATGACCGAAACGAACATGAACACATCAAACCCTTACGACGGCGAACGTCGTGCCGGAACTGTGGGCTTTCCCTTGCCGGGCATAGACTTGAAAATCACCAACCCGGAAACCGGAGAAATCCTGCCGCAGGGTGAAATCGGCCTGATTGAGGTTCGCGGGCCGAATGTGTTCAAGGGTTATTGGCAGATGCCCGAGAAGACCGCCGCCGAGCTGCGTGAGGACGGGTTCTTTATCACCGGCGATCTGGGGCGGATCGACGAGGCCGGCTATGTCCAGATCGTGGGGCGCAACAAGGATCTGATCATCTCGGGCGGCTACAACATCTATCCCAAGGAAATCGAACTGGTTCTTGACGAACAACCCGGAATTCTGGAAAGCGCTGTGATCGGTGTTCCGCATCCGGATTTCGGGGAAACCGTACTGGGCATTCTGGTCCCCGAGGCCGGGGCCAATCCCGACCTGGAGGCCGTGATGGCTTCGGTGCGGTCCAGCCTTGCCCGTTTCAAACACCCGCGCAAGCTGATCGTGATGGATGAATTGCCCCGCAACACGATGGGCAAGGTTCAGAAAAACCTTCTACGGAATACCTTCAAAGACCTGTTTTCCAGCGGCTGATGCAGAAACTCACCTGCAAAAGGGAAATTCTTTCAGCGCCTGGCGACCCCGTTTCGTCAGCAACCAGCACTCACGCCCCTCGAAAACGGCGCAAGCCAATGGCCGCCCATATCCTGCACCAGCGTCAAGGTTGACACGGTTTCCCCGATGCTCTGCATGCTTGGCCGGCGTATGACCGTGCACCACCAGCCATGGATGTTCACGCAGGTCTTCCAGAAACTCGTACCGTATCCAGATCAGGTCATCCTCAGTTTGCTGTTCCAGCGGCACCCCGGGACGAATACCGGCATGAACGAACAGCAGATCACCGTCACGGTGATAGTTTACCAAGCCGTCCAAAAATCGCAGATGTTCTTCGGGAACCGCCTCGCGCGCCTGCTCATGGATCTGGAAAATTCGGCTGTCTTCACTCAGGTGCACGCCATAAGAGGCCAGCGTTTCGACCCCGCCCAGGCGTTCGTGCAGCCAGTGATGGCCAACCAGAAGGCGATCATCGTTGGCCGGATAGTCCTGCATGAAAAGCGAGAACATCCGGTCATGATTGCCCCGCAACATGATCCAGTCCCGGCCTGCCCGCTGGCCTTCGATCAGCAAATCCAGCACTCCCCGGCTGTCCGGGCCCCGGTCGGTATAGTCACCCAGAAAGACCACACGCGCATTCGCGCCGCCATCCGACTCGATCCGGGCCAGTGCGTCCTCAAGCATCGTGCGCTGACCGTGAATGTCGCCGATTGCATAAATGGGCTGTGGCAAATTGGTTCTCCGCAATTTTCCCTTTTATTGAACGAGTTGGTTCTCAGAAGGAAGGGGAATGATCCAGGCGCGCCATCAGCATTGCAATCTGGTCACGCAACCACACATGCGCGGGTGTGTTGGTCGTGCGCTTGTGCCAAACCATCATGATGTTCACCGGCTCGACGTCGATAGGCGCCTGATACAAGTCAAGTTCGACACGCGGTGCGACCCGTTCCGCAAGTTGATGTGGCATCAACGCAATCAGATCGCTTTGCGATACCGCGTTGTAGACGCCTGAAAAGACCGGCATGGTCATGGCGACCTTTCGGGTCCGTCCAACCTTTTCCAGCGCCGCGTCGCCCAATGCCTTCAGGTTGCCCTCGGGGGAAAACAGAACATGCTGCAAGTCACAAAACAGTTTGAGCGGAATTATATCACCCGGGCTTAGGCCACTGGCGGCAAGTCTTGGGTGTCCCTTTCGCGCAATGACGACGAAATGCGAACGGTGCAGAAAACGCGACCCGACCCAGTCAGGAAATCCGGTTCGCGGCAGTATCGCAATGTCGACTCCAAACTGATCCAGCGAATGAACATAGTTGTCTGGCACCAGATCCACCAATTGCACTCTCATGCGCGGCGCATGATGGGACAGATGATCGGCCAACTGAGGCAGCAGCATTTCGGCATAAAAATCGCTGCCTGAAATCTTGAACCGGGCGTCGGAGAGTTTCGGGTCGAACCCCTTTGGGCCGGTCAGCAGGGTTTCCGTGGTTTCCAGAAGTTCCCTCAACGGAGCCTTCAGCCTTCTGGCATAGTCCGTCGGTACCAGCTTTCTGCCCTTGCGTATGAAAATCGGGTCGCCCAGCGCGTGCCGCAGTCGCCCCAAAGCAGCCGAAATTGCCGGTTGCGACAAACCGATACGCTTTCCGGCCAAGGTCGTTGATCCGGTTTCAAGCAGCGCATCCAGAACGCGCAGCAGGTTCAGATCGAAGCTTCTGAAATTCATGGTGTTAATATGTATAATAGTATCAATAAATTTCTCATATCAAAAAAGCCGGTGCAGGATCCGCCTGAATGAAACGGGCAGGCCAACGGAGGGGTCATGAAGGGCATAGCGTATTGGTTCATGGTTATAGCGGTTGTTGCCGCTTTGTGCGGGATGGCATGGGGCATTCACATGGCGGCGAGTCAGGATCACACCCTGTCACCTGCACATGGACATCTGAACTTGCTGGGATGGGTCAGTTGCGCGATTTACGCGTTCTATTACCATCTGGTTCCCGAGGCGGCTCAAGGTCCGTTGCCGCGCCTACACTTCGCACTGTCATTGGCGTCTCTGGTGATCCTCGCGCCGGGAATCGCGCTGGCCATTCTCGGGCAAGGCGATGGTATGGCCAAGTTGGGATCAGTTCTTGCGTTGGCTGCGATGGCAAGCTTTGGCTTTATCGTCATTCGCACCGCTCGGGTAGCGCGAGAGATCCACGTATGAGAGTGGGAAGCCGAGTGTGAAAACGCCGCGTGGTGGGGCGGCGTTTCCGCAGTTGGTGTATCAGGCGACGTCGAACTCCAGCGGCTTGATCTGGGTAAACAACCCGGTTTCGGCCAGCTTGGCCCGCGCCTCGGCCGGAACCTGTTCATCAACGTAAAGCAAGGCAATCGCCTCACCCCCTGCCGCAGCGCGACCGAGCGTAAAGTTGGCGATGTTGACGCCATGCTCGCCCATGGTTCCACCCAAAGTACCGATGATGCCGGGGACATCCTCGTTGGTGGTATAAAGCATGTGCGCGCCGACCTCGGCATCGATATTGATACCCTTGATCTGGATGAACCGGGGCTTGCCATCAGAAAACACGGTGCCCGCAATCGAACGTTCTCGTTTGTTGGTAACCACTGTTACCTTGATGTAGCCATCGAATGACCCGGACTTGTCCTGATTGGTCGTCGAAATCTGAATCCCGCGCTCTTTAGCCACGACCGGGGCCGAGACCATGTTCACCTCGGGGTTCGATTTCTTCATGATCCCCGCGACCAGCGCACAGTTGAGTGCGGCAAGGTTCATCTCCGAGGCGACACCATCGTATAGGATGTTGATGGCCTTGATCGGTTCATCGGTCATCTGGCCGACAAAACTGCCCAGATGGCCCGCAAGCTTGATCCACGGCCCCATGACCCTGGCTTCTTCCGCCGTAACGCTCGGCATGTTCAAGGCATTTTCCACCGCACCTGTCAGCAGATAGTTCGAAATCTGCTCAGCCACCTGCAATGCCACGTTTTCCTGTGCTTCGGTCGTGGCGGCGCCCAGGTGAGGCGTGCAAACAACGTTGGGCAGATTGAACAACACATTGTCCTTTGCCGGCTCGACACTGAAAACGTCGAATGCTGCCCCGGCGACATGGCCGGATTTCAGCAGGTCAGCCAGCGCCTCTTCGTCCACCAGTCCCCCGCGGGCGCAGTTGATGATGCGCACGCCCTTCCTGGTTTTTTCCAGGTTTTCGCGACTCAGGATATTGCGCGTCTGATCGGTCAACGGCACGTGAAGCGTGATGAAATCGGCGCGCTTCAGCAACTCGTCAAGCTCGACCTTTTCGACACCCATCTTGTCCGCTTTCTCGTGGCTGAGATAGGGATCATAGGCGATCACTTTCATTTTCAAGCCATGCGCCCGCTCACAGACGATGCCGCCTATGTTGCCAGCGCCGATGACACCCAACGTCTTGTTGGTCAGTTCGATCCCCATGAACTTGGACTTTTCCCACCTGCCCGCATGGGTCGAGGCGCTGGCCTCGGGGATCTGACGTGCGACCGCAAACATCATCGCGATTGCATGTTCGGCGGTGGTGATCATGTTGCCAAAGGGCGTGTTCATCACGATCACACCTTTCTTGGACGCGGCATCCTTGTCGACATTGTCGGTGCCGATCCCGGCGCGACCAATGACCTTGAGCTTGTCGGCTCTTTCCAAAATCTTTTCGGTCACCTTGGTGGCCGAACGGATGGCGAGGCCGTCATATTGGCCGATGATTTCAGCCAGTTTTTCCTTGTCCTTGCCCACGTCGGGCAGGAAATCCACGTCGATTCCGCGGTCGCGGAAGATCTGAACGGCGGTTTCGCTCAGCTTGTCGGATACGAGTACTTTGGGGGCCATTTCAGTTGGTCCTTTGAGATATTTAGGGTGTGGCGGACTGAAGCCCGCCGTACATCGGTGATGGGGTAGGCCGGGCTTCGGCCCGGCATATGAAATTCAGGCAGCTTGGGTCCGCGATGCAATCTCGACCTCGAACGTCCATTCCAGCCACGGCAGCATCGCCTCGATATCCGAGGTTTCCACAGTACCGCCGCACCACACGCGCAGGCCCGCAGGCGCGTCGCGATAAGCGCCGATATCCAGCGCGATATTCTCGGCCTCAAGCCGTTTGGCCACCGCCTTGGCGAATGCTGCGCCGTCCCGGATGCGATCATCGGTGAACTTCAAACAAACCGATGTATTCGAGCGCGTGGCGGGGTCTTCGGCCAGATTGGCGATCCAGTCATGACGGTCGCAAAAGGCGTGGATAGCATTCGCATTGGCGTCCGCACGCGAGATCAAACCTTGCAGCCCACCAACGGAACGCGCCCAGTCCAGCGCGAACAGATAATCCTCGACCGCCAGCATTGACGGTGTGTTGATCGTGGCCCCCGTAAAGATGCCTTCGATCAGCTTTCCGCCTTTGGTCAGTCGAAATATCTTGGGCAGGGGCCATGCAGGCGTGTAGCTTTCCAGCCGTTCGACAGCGCGCGGAGAAAGTACCAGCATCCCATGTGCCGCTTCGCCGCCCAGAACCTTTTGCCAGCTGAAAGTGGTCACATCCAGTTTGTCCCAGGGCAGGTCCATCGCAAAGGCGGCAGAAGTCGCGTCGCAGATGGTCAGGCCCTGACGATCATCCGCAATCCAGTCGCCATTCGGAACCCGCACGCCCGACGTCGTGCCGTTCCACGTAAAAACCACGTCATTTGCGAAATCGACCGAGGTCAGATCGACGATCTTTCCGTAATCCGCGGTTTTTACCTCGGCATCGACCTTGAGCTGCTTGACCACATCGGTCACCCAGCCGGAGCCAAAGCTTTCCCAAGCCAGCATTTCGACCTTGCGAGCGCCCAGCAGCGACCATAGCGCCATCTCGACAGCACCGGTATCCGAAGCGGGCACGATGCCGATGCGGTAATCCGCCGGAATACCGAGAACCTCGCGAGTACCATCAATGGCAGCTTTCAGCTTGTCCTTGCCGATTGCGGCGCGATGCGACCGGCCCAGTGCGGCGTCGGCAAGCTTCGTCAGATCGAATGTGGGGGGTTTGGCGCAGGGGCCAGAAGAAAAGCGCGGATTGGCCGGCCGCGTTGCCGGTTGAGCGATAGTCATAGGTGTTACCCTTCCAGATATACGCCCCTCGTTGGGGAGGGGTGTCCCGCGGTTAGAGCTATTGCGCCGCAGCGCGGCAGGCAAGTGCGAAAGCGGCCGAAATCGCCGCTTTGGAACTCATTTCCGACGCGTATCGGCTACGATCGGAAACTTGCGTTTCTTGATTGAAATTCGAACAGCAGTCAGGTCTCCCGACCCAACCGGCCTTTCGGCCGCAAAAAATCACTTTATTGCAATCTCTTGCACTCAAAACTCCGGCATTGCTCCACATTTCATTTGGCTCACAGGCTTCGATGTCCAGCTTACAACTGCTCTCTGGTGAAATTTCTGCGCCTGCGCTATGCGGCTTACCCAAGACAGGAGATCCCGAATGCATATCGCCACGTTGCTGACCAATCCTCAGAACCCGATCCTTGAGGCCGTCTTGGTCGAGTCGTTGCGCAATGCATGGGGCGGGGGCGAGGCAGTCTGGCTGAATCCCGGCGTCGCAGCCGAATTTCAGTTGGCCAACATACCGGTCAATCACTGGGATATCTGGGCCGAGATGCAGGGCCTTGGCATCGACCTCGTGATCCAGCCAGCACAAGGTCGCCGCAAGAAAATGCTGCTTGCAGACATGGACAGCACGATGATTCAACAGGAATGCATCGACGAACTGGCGGACGAAGCAGGCGTGGGCGATCACGTCAAGGACATCACTGCGCGGGCGATGAATGGTGAGTTGGATTTCGAAGGCGCACTGATCGAACGGGTCGGTTTGCTGGAGGGTCTGGATGAAGGCGTGATTGCCAAGGTTCTGAACGAGCGGATCACGTTCATGCCGGGTGGGCGGGAACTGGTTGCGACCATGCGCGCGAACGGGGCTTATGCTGCGCTGGTGTCTGGCGGCTTCACCGCCTTTACAGCGCACGTGGCGGCAACCCTTGGGTTTGACGAGAACCGGGCCAATACCCTGCTTGTGGCCCAAGGCAAGCTCACCGGGGGCGTTCAGCGCCCGATTCTGGGGCGCGAAGCCAAGATACAAGCGCTGCACGAGATCACCTCCCAATTGGGCATTGCCACATCCGATGCAATTGCCGTCGGCGACGGCGCCAATGATCTGGGCATGCTTGGCCTTGCTGGCACGGGTGTAGCCCTGCACGCCAAACCATCAGTCGCCGCGCAATGCGACGTGCGGATCAATCACGGCGACCTGACGGCCTTATTGTATCTGCAAGGCTATTCCTCTGACCAGTTTGTGGTGAAATGAATGTCACGAGTCTGCCTCGGCTGAATTCCCTTTCCATTATTTAACTTTTGTGTTAAATAATGGATATGACGAACCTGTTTCCCATATTTTCGGCCCTGTCCGACCCGACCCGATTCGCAATCATCGAGCAATTGATGGAACTGGGCGAACAACCCGCCGGAGACCTGATCGAAGGCAAAGGCATGTCTGGTGCTGCCATTTCGCGCCACCTCAAGGTTCTGCGCGAGGCCGGTTTGATAAACCAACGCGTCAACGGAACCCAGCGGTTGTACTCTGTCCGCGCCGAGGGCCTGCGTACCATCGCCGAGTGGACCATTTCGAAACGGCAATTCTGGGAATCCAGCCTCGACCGTCTGGGCGAACTAATCGAAAGGGAAAACACATGGCCGACCTGAGATTGAAGCGGGATTTTCCCGTCAGCCCGGAAACCCTGTTCGCCTGGATCAGCGACGGCGCCAAGCTTGTGCAATGGTGGGGGCCCGAAGGGTTGCACGTTCCCAAGCACAATCTGGATTTCACCCGCACCGGTCCCTGGTTTTCGGTGATGGTCAACGGCGAGGGGCAAGAATTCAAGGTTTCGGGTCAAGTCACCCATGTGAATCCTCCGACCTCGGTTGGTTTTACCTGGGGATGGCATGACGAAAACGATCAGCGCGGCGATGAAAGCCACGTGATGCTGACGGTTGAAGCAACTCAGACCGGATCGCGGCTGGTGCTGGACCATCGCGAACTCGGCGACGACGAGCTCAGCGCACGCCACGAAGAGGGCTGGACATCCTGCCTGCGCAAGCTCGAAGCCAATCTGAACTGATTTTCACCAAGGGAGGTAAAACAATGCCGGAATTCATTTTTGCCTATCACGGGGGCAAGACCCCGGACACGCCGGAAGAAGGCGAAAAAGTCATGGCTGCATGGAAGGCCTGGTTCGAAGGCATGGGAGAGTCGGTCGTCATTCCCGGCGCACCCGTCGGCATGTCCAAGACCGTAAGCTCAGGCGGTATCGCGGATGATGGCGGCGCCAATCCGCTTTCGGGTTATTCCGTCGTCAAAGCGGCGGATATCGGCGCGGCAACGGAAATGGCCAAGGGCTGCCCAATGGTGGTGACCGGAAACGGCTCGGTCGAAGTGGCCGAGATCATGGAGATGTAAAGTTCTGCCAGATCGGCCGTCAGATGAACCCGGCGGCCGGTTTTATCACTCCGCACTCGATACCCCGGCGGCTGTACTGCGTCGCATTCAGGTACTTTCGAGTTGCCGGATGGTTCGCATCCAGAACGCCCAGATCAACCAGAATGGCCGCAATCGCGCATTCACTGGCCCGTGTCGTGCCATCGGCGATTTTCACCGCCACCCCCATCCTTTTTTCCGGAATGATCGCGACATAAACCGCTTCGGCCCCGGTCTTGATCGCCACGCGCCCGTCCATTGCGCGCATGAGTTCGGTACAGGCTTTGCCTTCGCCCGCCACCAACTCGGGATGCTTGATCATCGCGCCGACAAGTTGTTGAGCAGCATCGCTTTGCCGGTCAGACCGGTCAGCGGCCGACGCAAACCACGCCATCGATCGCGCAAAGCCTATTAGAGAAGTCTGAAAGTTCGGAGCAGAACAACCATCAATCCCGTATCCCGGGCTGGTCTCGCCCGTAACTTCCTCGAATGCGGCCAAACAGGCTTGCTGTACCGGATGATCGACTTCCACGTATTCCGGCCCGGCCCCCATGTGCTGCGCCAGCGTCAGAAATCCCGAATGCTTGCCCGAACAGTTGTTGTGGATCTGGCAAGGCGTATCGTCAGCCAGAATCAGACCGTCCCGCGCCGCCATGTCCGACGGTTCCTGCGGGCCGCAGCGCAGATCCGTCTCGCCCAGCCCCAGATGATCCAGCCATGCGTTCACGCGGTCGGTATGGATCGCCGCGCCGGTATGTGACGCGCAGGCCAATGCCAGATGTTCGGACCCCAACCCATATTTCGCCGCCGCACCGGACGTTACCAACGGCAACGCCTGAATCATCTTGGCGGACGAGCGGGGATAGATCGTGGCATCGGGATCACCCCAGCTTTGCACGATCTGACCGTTGTCGTCGCATATCACCGCATGCCCCAGATGCAGGCTTTCAAGCAGCGAACCACGCCACACTTCTGTCATCGGTACCGGATGCGTCACGACGTCCCTCATTTTCCTGCGCAAAATTCTGCCAATCGCCCTTTCGCCCATGGCGAAATCTGCGTTAGTGTGTGTATGTCGGCAAATGATGGGCAGCGCAATATGAGACAGGCCGCAAAGACCTGCATGCGCGCCCGGATAACTTGAGGTAGAAGTCGGGCTAGGAGGCTGGACAAATGGGATCAAAGCTCGTCCGCATAATTGCGGGCCTGTGCATGGCCGGAATGGCCACCACCGCAATCGCTCAGCAAGCGCAAAGCACCAACCGGGTCGCCGCCAAGACCGACTGGAGTGTTTTCGTGGAAAGCGACCCAACAGAATGCTGGAGCGTTTCGGCGCCCAAGGAGACCGTGAACACCCGTGGCGGCCGTGTCGTATCGGTACGGCGCAGCGATATCTTGCTGTTCGTGTTCTTCCGGCCAGAAAAAGACGTAAAGGGGCAGGTGACCTTTACTGGCGGCTATCCGTTTGCACCGGGATCGACAGTGAACCTTGTTGTTGATGGCACCGAGTTCGAGCTGATCACGGATGGCGAATGGGCCTGGCCCGCCACCCCGGCCGAAGACCTCAAAGTCGTGACCGCCATGAAACGCGGCTCCGAGGCGGTTCTGACCGCGCGATCGGCTCGCGGCACGCAGACCAAGGACACGTTCTCGCTGCTTGGGTTCACAGCCGCCGTCGAGGATGCCGAGAAACGCTGCGCAAACTGATTGCAATCAGCAAAACACAGGGAAGCCCCGCCGATCCGGACGGGGCTTTTTTGTTTCCCGGTCCCGAAAAAGATTGCGTCCTCCGGCGGGCACAGGGCACTTTCGACCCGGCCAGACCCGGGCCGCTTCGGGTTTCCCAAAGGAAGTTCACATGCGCAGCAGCAAGACAATTCACGTCATCTCCGCCCATGCCGAAGGCGAAGTCGGCGATGTCATCGTCGGTGGCGTGACTCCTCCGCCGGGTGACACGCTGTGGCAGCAACGATCGTTCATCGCGCAAGATCAGACGCTGCGAAACTTCGTACTCAACGAACCGCGCGGTGGTGTATTTCGACATGTGAACCTGTTGGTGCCCCCCAAACACGCCGACGCGGATGCCGCTTTCATCATCATGGAGCCCGAAGACACGCCGCCGATGTCGGGATCAAACTCGATCTGCGTGTCGACTGTGCTTTTGGACAGCGGCATCATTCCGATGCAGGAACCCGTGACCGAACTGGTGCTGGAAGCGCCGGGAGGCTTGGTCCGGGTGCGCGCCGATTGCCGGAACGGAAAGGCCGAACGCATCCATGTGCAGAACGTCCCCAGCTTTGCCGACAAGTTAGGCGTACCGCTCGAAGTTCCGGGACTGGGAACGATCACCGTCGACACCGCCTATGGCGGCGACAGTTTTGTGGTGGTGGATGCCGCCGCGTTGGGGCTCGAGATCATCGAATCCGAAGCCAAGCACATCGCCCGTTTGGGCGTGGCCATCACCAATGCCGCGAACGAACAACTCGGGTTCTCGCATCCAGACAACCCCGATTGGAATCACATCTCTTTTTGCGCCTTCTGCGGCCCCCTTTCCACTACGGACAGCGGGCTGACTGGAAAATCTGCCGTTGCCATCCAGCCGGGCAAGGTCGATCGGTCACCGACCGGAACGGCAGTATCGGCAAGACTGGCGCTGATGGCCGCGAAGGGGCAGATCGCACAGAGCCAGACCTTTGAAGCGGTGTCGATCATTGGTTCGCGCTTCACCGGCAGGATCGTCGGCACCACGCAACTTGCCGATCGCCCCGCAATCATTCCCGAGATTTCAGGCCGCGCCTGGATCACCGGCATCCATCAGCACATGCTGGACCCCGAAGACCCCTGGCCCTCAGGCTATCGCCTCAGCGACACATGGGGCGCATAGATGCCGAACGACACCCGGCAAGGCGTTTCGGAACGTTGACGCCGGACAAGGCGCCGCTTACCCCTGAATAAACAACCTGGAGACCCGCACATGACCCATGCCCTGCTCGTGATCGACGTTCAAAACGATTTCTGCCCCGGCGGTGCGCTTGCGGTGCCGCAAGGGGACGAGGTCATCGCGCCCATCAACGCCATGATGAGCCGGTTCGATGCGGTAATCCTGACGCAGGACTGGCACCCGGCAGGCCATTCCTCCTTCGCCAGCTCACATTCCGGCAAAACTCCGTTCGAGGTGACAGAGATGCCATATGGGCTGCAGGTTCTGTGGCCCGATCATTGCGTTCAGGGCACCGGCGGCGCCGCGTTTCACCCCGAACTAAGAACAGATGCCGATCTGATCCTGCGCAAGGGATTTCGCGCGGCCATCGATAGCTATTCCGCTTTTTTCGAAAACGACCACACAACGCCTACCGGGCTTGAAGGCTACCTGCGCACGCGCGGGATCACCGCCCTGACGATGGTCGGGTTGGCCACTGATTTCTGCGTCAATTACTCGGCCGTGGATGCAGCGAAACTGGGGTTCGACGTCACCGTGAAACTGGACGCCTGCCGCGCAATCGACCTGGACGGCTCACTTGCCGCCGCTCACGCGGATATGCAGAAAGCGGGCGTCCGCCTGGAGTAAGGTCAACCGGGCAACAACGGATCCCCAAAGGCATCTGTGGTCACCTCGCAAAGCCCTTCGATTTCCAATCCCAGATAGTCCGGCACGGGGGCGAACCGCGCTTGAGGAATATGTTGAAACTCCAAGGTCGTATAGGGTCGTTTCCACAGCCATTCCCGGTTCTCGACAGCCCAGAGGTCAGGATCTGGCGGTGTCTCATCCGTAAAGGCGTAAAAATGCAGGTCAAATCCGAAAGCCGCCACATCCTGCCGTGACAACAGGCGCAAGCCGAGTGATTTGCACACCTTTTCTTCGACCTGAATATCGCCCGTGCGCAAGGTAATTTGCCCGATGCCGGCATTGGAAAACGGATGTCCGGGCGTCGTCGCTCGTTCTGGTCGGTTGCCCTCGAAATCATGTTGGAGAAGTTCGATTGCGAACCCCTCCGGATCGGCCAGATGGCACATATATCCGATATCCACGAACTGAACCGGATCGCTGGCGGCTACGCCCCGGTCCCGCAGATGGGCGACGGCCAGATCAACATCGGGCAAGGTGATGCCGATTTTCCAATATCTCTGTCCCCGGTCAGCGACATATCCACCGCCACCGGGAAGCAACAAAAGATCGGCATCCTGCCCGGCATACCCGACGCGCCAGCCTTCGCCCGCGGGGGTTGTTCCCATGCCCAGAACATCGGAATAAAAACGCGCCAGTCCCGCTGGGTCGGCCACACGCAGCCGGACGGCTGAAATCCTCATCCGCACATCTCCGCGATACCCGTGGCGATTTCAGGTTTCGCGGCAAGGCTGTCGGCAACCAGTTCGCGGGCAGTGTCCATCAGCGCATCGGCTTCGACAACCCGGTCCACCAATCCAAAGGTATAAGCCTCTTTTGCGGTAATCTTTTGACCCGCCATGAATATGAGCTTTGTCCGCGCCGGGCCGATCAGGGCTGCCATTCGCCTGGGGTCGGAAGGTTGCGGCAGAAACCCAAGCTTCATCACCGGATAAAAGAATTTGGCCGACGGCACGGCAACGCGCAGGTCGCAAGCCAGCACCATACCATTCGCACCCCCGGCAAGCGTGCCGTTTAGCGCGGCCACGGTCAGACAAGGCAGCGCGGCGATAGCGCCCGAAAGTCGCTCCCACACGTCCGACGTTGCAAGCCCGGCCCGCGCCTCGTCCAGATCGGCCCCGGCGCTGAACACCTTTCCGATCCCGGTCAGGATCAGCGCCTTGGCATCCACGGCGGCCTCGGCAATATCCGCCAGATCCTCAAGCATCGCCCCGGTCAACGAATTGGCTTTGTCGGGGCGGTTGATGGTCGCGATCCAAAGCCCGCCTTCTTTGGTCAGTTCGATCATGCCAGACCAACCCTCTTGCGGATGCCCTCGTCCCGCAGCGAAATCTCGGTGCCGACATATTCGTCGGCATCCTCGGAACACATCCACAACAACGCCCGCGCGGGCCAGTCGGCGGGAATGTGTGCCTCCCAATCCAATTGACTGACCGGGTTGATGCCGCTGGCCTTGATTTCGCGCTGCATCTGGGTGGCGACCGTTCCCGGCGAAAGGCCCATCGCGCGGATGCCGTGGTGCCCCTCTTCAAGATGCAGGCACTCGGTCAGCATCGCAGCCCCTGCTTTGGAAGCGCAATAGTGGCTCCACGCCTCGATGGGGTTGTGCGCCGCCCCCGACGAGATGGTAAGGATCGATCCGCCACCGCCCGCGCGCATTACCGGCAGCGCGGCGCGCATGCCGTAGAAAACGCCTTTGAGATTGACGTCGATGACATGTCCCCACGCCGCCGGGTCTGCCCGCGACAGATGAGAGATCGGCTCGATCGCGCCGGCATTTCCGATCAGAACATCCAGCCCGCCGAACCGAGTCACGCAGGTGGCCACCGCCGCCTCGACCTGCGCGTAATCGCTGACGTCACACGGCACGGCGACGGCTTTTTCTCCAATTTCCGCCGCCAACGCCGAAATCTGCGCCCCGCCCCGCGCAGCCAGTACCACGTTCGCGCCCGCCGCGGCAAATACGCGCCCCGCTTCGGCGCCAATTCCACGGCTTGCGCCAGTGATCAGAACGGTTTTGCCCTGCATATCCATGAGGATGCCCTCTTTAAATTCCATCTGTCGCAAGTCGTAGCCCGCAAAGGGGGAAAGGGTCCAGCCCTTGCCCCCTTGACGCCCGCGCCCTCAAGCCCGACGATGCGCGCGAAATTGATCGAGAAGGGTTCTCTTATGACTGCTTTCTATCGCCGCAGCTGCGGTGCCGTGCTTGCCTATGTTGTCGCAACCCAGGGCGCGTGGGCCGACCTGACCGCAGCCGACGTTTGGGCTGACTGGCAAGCTTACCTGGGCGGCATGGGCTATGTAGTGACCGGCGAGACAAGCAATTCGGGTTCCGTCATGACGATCGCCAACATGGCGATGACCATGGAACTGCCCGAGGAAGACGGCCAGTTCTCGATGACGATTCCGTCCATGACACTTACCGAGAATGGCGATGGCACGGTTACCGCGGGATTCCCCGCCTCTTTTCCGATGGTCATCGACGGAAAATCCGAGGGCGAGACGTTTCGGGCAGAACTGACCTATTCGCATGATGATCTGAACATGGTGATTTCCGGCACGCCCGAAGACACAACTTATGACTATGCCGCCAACCGTGTCGGCGTTGCGCTGACCTCGGTTGACTTCGATGGTGAAACGCTTCCGCCCGAGGCGCTTTCAGCAGCCATGAACATGGTCAATGTTGCGGGCAAGTCGCAGATGAAAATCGGCGAGATGCGCGACCTCACGCAAAGCATGACAGCCGACAGCCTGACCTATGATGTCGCCTTTGATGATCCCGAATCCGAAGACCAGGGCAAGTTCAAGGGTACAATGAACGGCCTGAGCTTTGAGGGCACAGGAACGATTCCCAAGGAATTCGATCCCGCCAATTACAACAGCCTTGTCGAGTCCGGCTTCGACTTTGACGGCAAATTCACCTTTACATCGGGGGCGGGCGAAATCGCAGGCGTCGGTGATGGCCAGCAGTTCGAGATGTCCAGCCAATCCGAAGGGGGTGATTTCGCAATTGCCATGGATGCCGCACATATCGTGTACGATATCGCTCAGAAAGGCGTCAAAATTGCTGTCTCAACCGCGGACCTGCCCTTCCCGATCGAACTGGCGATGGCAAGTGCCGGGATCAAGTTCGACATTCCGGTTCAGGCATCTGACGAAGAACAACCCTTTGCCTTTGCCATGAACCTGACCGATTTCACCATGTCGGATATCCTGTGGGGCATGTTCGACCCGGCGGGCGCGCTGCCGCGCGATCCGGCAACCATCGCCCTCGACACAAGTGGAACGGCCAAGATCAAGGTGAACTTCCTTGACCCCGCCGTGGCCGAAACACTGGACGCAACCGATGCGGCTCCGGGCGAGCTGCACTCGCTCAGGATCAACGAGTTGATTGTCTCGCTTGTCGGGGCAAAGCTGACCGGCACAGGGGATTTCACGTTCGACAATTCCAACCTTGACGCCTTTGACGGTGTCCCCGCCCCGTCGGGCGAAGCAAACCTGCAATTGGTCGGGGCCAATGCGCTGATCGACAAGCTGATCTCAATGGGCTTTGTATCCGACGAAGACGCGATGGGCGCCCGGATGATGATGGGTCTGTTTGCCGTGCCGGGGGACGCGCCGGACACGCTGAACTCGAAAATCGAGATCAACGACCAGGGGCATGTGATGGCCAATGGCCAGCGGATCAAGTAATCTGAATTTCACGCCGCAAACAAAGGGCTGCCGATGTGGCGGCCCTTTTTTGTTTGCTTTGGCACAAGCCCTTCCGGATCGGGTCGCAACCCGATTCATCACCGATATGCAGCATTCTTTGGTCATCGGGCCTTGCGGCACGAACAGGGCAAGGCTAGGTCCAGAATAGACGACGGAGGCCATATGAAACGTACACCCGAAGAAATCAGCCACGCGCTTTTGGATGCGGCCCGCAAGGCGGGCGCGGATGCCGCAGATGCCATTGTGATCGACGGGTCCTCGGTTTCCGTCGAAACCCGTAACGCGACGCTGGAAAAGGCCGAGCGGTCCGAAGGTGTCGATCTTGGGCTGAGGGTTTTTCTGGGCAAGCGACAGGCCATCGTGTCCAGCTCCGACAGTCGGCCAGAAACCCTCGCCACAATGGCCGAACGCGCGATTGCCATGGCCCGCGAAGCGCCAGAAGACCCTTATGCCGGGCTTGCTGGCTCGGATCAGATCATCAAGACGTGGGATGTCGAACCGCTGCAGCTGTTTGACCCCACGCCCGAACCCAGCGCCGAGGCGCTGATGCAGGACGCACTGGAAGCCGAGGCCGCGGCGAAAGCTGTAAAAGGCGTGACACAAGTGTCAGATGCGGCGGCGGGCTATGGCGTGCATCGCGTTCATCTGTGTGCGACAAACGGTTTCTCCGGGGGCTATGCACGATCCAGCCGCTCGATCTCTTGCGTCGCGATTTCCGGCGAGGGCACAGGGATGGAGCGCGACTATGACGGTGACAGCCGCACCTTTCAATCCGACCTTCGCTCCGCGCGGGACATCGGACAAACCGCGGGAGAGCGCGCAGTGCAGTTGCACGGTGCGCGAAAGCCCCGCACGGGAACATTTCCGGTTCTGTTCGACGAGCGCATATCCTCTTCGCTGATCGGTCATCTTGTGGCGGCCAGCAACGGCGCGGCCATTGCGCGGGGGGCCTCGTGGCTCAAGGACAGTCTGGGCGAACATGTGTTGCCCGACGCGTTGTCACTGGTCGAAGACCCACACCGTCCCCGCATATCGGGCTCGCGCCCCTTTGATGCCGAAGGGTTGCCAACCGCAAAACGTGCGATCGTGAAAGACGGCATTCTGACTGGATGGACGCTGGATCTGTCCAGTGCGCGCAAGCTGGACTTGCCCGCAACCGGCAACGCCGTACGCGGCGTATCAGGACCACCGTCGCCCAGCAACTGGAACCTGAGCCTGACACAAGGCAGCCAAAGCCGCGATGATCTGTTGCGCGACATGGGGACCGGGCTGTTGGTGACCTCGATGATCGGGTCGACCATCAACCCCAATACCGGCGACTATTCCCGGGGCGCATCCGGCTTTTGGGTCGAGAACGGCGAAATCTCGTATCCGGTCAATGAATGCACCATTGCGGGAAATCTGCGTGACATGCTGCGGCGGATCATCCCGGCCAATGACGCACGCCCCTATCTGTCCCGCGTGGTCCCGTCACTTCTTGTCGAAGGGATGACCCTTGCCGGAAACTGACCTGTCCCTGCTCGTCGAGGCCGCGCTCGAGGCCGGGCGGATTGCCACCCGGTATTCGGGCGATACCGCCCAGCGCTGGGACAAGCCGCAAGGCGGCGGACCGGTGACAGAGGCGGATCTGGCCGTCAACGCCATGCTGGAACAACGGCTGCCCTCGGCCCGGCCCGGTTATGGCTGGCTGAGCGAAGAGACCGAGGATAACGACGACCGCCTGCACCGCGAGCATGTGTTCATCATCGACCCGATCGACGGCACCCGCAGCTTTGCCGAAGGGTCGAAAACATGGGCGCATTCCCTGGCCATTGCCCGCAATGGTGTCGTGACCGCGGCAGTGATCTATCTGCCGATGCGCGACCTGCTCTACGCCGCCGCTGAGGGTGAAGGTGCCACGCTGAATGGCGCAACCATCAGCACCACCGGAACGGGCGATTTGGAAACGGCAGAAATTCTTGCGGCCAAGCCCAACCTGAACGGGCGTCATTGGCGCGGTGGCGAGGCGCCCACGTTTGTGAGGGCCTACCGGCCGTCCCTCGCCTATCGTATGGCGTTGGTCGGACAGGGGCGTTTCGACGGAATGCTCACGCTGAGACCAAGTTGGGAGTGGGACATCGCCGCTGGCGACCTGATCCTGCGCGAGGCGCAGGGGGCCTGCACCGACAAAAAAGGCCAGGCTTTGCGTTTCAACAACCCTAACCCCAGGCTTGACGGTGTCGTCGCGGCAGGGCAACGGCTGCATTCGCTGCTGCTTGCCAAACTCGAGCCGGACGAGGGTTGGACGACATGAGCCGATCACGCTCGCTCAGCCTTAAGGCCTATCGGGTATTGTCCTGGCGCGGAACGAAACCCGATAGCGGCGGCGCGCCACCGCGCCCCAAAGGCGACGTCTTGTGGGTTCATCTGGCAACGCAAGGCCACGTTGCCCCGGTCAACGACTTCTGTCGCCATCTGTTGAATCAAAAACCCGATCTGTCCGTGATGCTGACTGTTCCAGACAGTTCTGCCCTGGCAAACTGGACCGGCATGATCGCACCGGTGTTTCAATTGCCCGCCGACAACACAAACTCGGTGCGCAGATTCCTGGATCATTGGCGCCCGGATATGGGATTGTGGGTCGGGGGCGGTTTGTTACCCAACCTTGTGGCGGACGCAGCGGATCGCAACATTCCCATGATCCTGATGGAAGGGGACGCGGATGTCGTGATCCCCCGCCGCCATCGGTGGCTACCGGAAATTCCACGCCACACCCTGAACTGCTTCCAATCCATCCTGACCACCAGTGACGACAAGGCACGGCAGATCCGTCGGCTTGGCGTTCCGTTTTCCAAAGTATCCATCTCTGCCCCGCTGAAGGTCAGCCCGAA
This sequence comes from Ruegeria sp. YKSE079, assembly GCF_059612845.1. Lineage (NCBI taxonomy): Bacteria > Pseudomonadati > Pseudomonadota > Alphaproteobacteria > Rhodobacterales > Roseobacteraceae > Ruegeria > Ruegeria sp. YKSE079. The sequence goes on from NZ_JBXWRJ010000013.1 coordinate 121,985, forward strand.
CCCGCTTCCATGGCCCGAGGACGAGCTGATCGAAACCAATCACGCGCTGTCCAGCCGCCCAATCTGGCTGGCCGCCTGGGTTCAGGACAAGGAATTCATCACGGTTCTGACCGCTCATCGCCATGCGCTGCGTCTGCTGCCCCGTCTGGTGCTTGTCCTGCACGTCGCCGACGCAGCAGAGGCTGGGCCGTTGCAAGCGCGGTTGAAAGCCATGGATTTGCGCTGCGCCGACTGGGACGCGGGCGATGCGATCGAAGACAACACCCAGGTCATTCTTTGCGCCGACCCTCAGGATCTGGGCCTGTGGTATCGCGTGTCACCGCTGACCTTTCTGGGCAGTTCGCTGGAATACGGGGCATCAGGGCAAAACCCGCTGGATGCGGTGGCGTTGGGTTCAGGCATCATTCATGGCCCCTTTGTCCGGCACCACACGGACGTCTACGCCCGTCTGGCGAATGCCAAGGCCTCGCGCATCGTGCGATCCGCCGACGAACTTGGCCGGGTCGTCGTGCATCTTCTGGCCCCTGATCAGGTGGCCGATATGGCCTTGGCCGGCTGGCAGGTCGTCAGCGAAGGGGCGCAGTTGATGGACCAGTTGACGGATATGGTGCAGGAAACGCTCGACAAACGGAGGGTGGGCGATGCGGGCGCCTGAGTTCTGGAACACACCCGCCGACCGTCTGGACTGGCGGGCGCGGCTGTTGAAACCGCTGGGCGGGATATATGCCCGCGCCACGGCGCGCAGGCTGGCGGCGGGCGGCGGGGATCACCCCGGCATTCCGGTGATCTGCGTCGGCAACCTCAACGCCGGGGGTACTGGAAAAACCCCGACGGTCATCTGGGTGGTCGAACAGCTGCGCGATGCGTGGCACAAGCCGCATGTCGTCACCCGTGGTCACGGCGGATCACTGGAAGGCCCGGTTCGGGTCGACCCCTCGCGCCACACTGCGGACCAGGTCGGGGACGAGCCTTTGTTGCTGGCCGCCTTTGCCGAAGTTTGGGTCGCGAAAGATCGTGCCGCCGGGGCGCGGGCAGCGGCGGCGGATGGTGCCAGCGTTATCGTTCTGGATGACGGATTTCAAAACCCAACCGTGCGCAAGGATCTTTCCTTCATTGTCGTGGATGCGGCGCGGGGTTTCGGCAATGGGCTGTGCCTGCCTGCCGGTCCCCTGCGCGAACCCGTCGATACCGGCCTGCGCCGGGCCGATATCGTCCTGTCGCTCGGACCACCCGAAGCGCAGGAGCAATTTGCCCGGCTATGGGGATCAAGGCTCATCATCCCGCACGCCACAGGAGAATTGAAGCCGCTGCAAACCGGCATGGACTGGAGCGGTACGACCGTTCTTGCCTTTGCCGGAATCGGACACCCGGACAAGTTCTTCCGAACCCTGCGTGGGCTGGGGGCCGACTTGAAACAGGCCGAAGCGCTGGATGACCATCAACCGCTGACGCCCGCGCTCATGAGCAGGCTGGAACACGAAGCGAAACTGCTGGGTGCACAGATGGTCACCACCGAAAAAGACGCCGTACGTCTGCCGCCCGCATTTCGCAGCAAGGTCATAACCCTGCCCGTTCGCCTGCAAGTCGAACAGGCCGACATGGTGCGCGACATGATGCTGGTCAGGGCGCCGTCGCCCTGATCAGTTGTCCTCGCCCAGTTTGGGCGCAGCCCGCGTCAGGGCCAGCTCAGCGCCTGAAAAGACAAACGGCGACCGCACCCCCGGCACACCGTCCAATTCGATCTGCATGCCGCGTGCAATCACTTGCGGGTCTGCCATGACCTCGTCCAGCGTGTTTATCGGACCGGCCGGTATGCCCTCGGCTTCGCAGGCGGCCAACAGATCGGCCTTGCCGCGCTGCGCGGTTGCCCCGTTCAGCCGCGCAATCATCACCCGGCGATTTGCCAGACGGTCCTTGTTGCGCAGAAACTCGGGCGCTTCGGCCATGTCATCAAGTCCCAGAACCCGGCAAAGCCGCTGATACTGCCGGTCGTTACCGGTTGCGATGATGATATGCCCGTCGGCGCAGTCAAAAACCTGATATGGCGCCAGATTGACATGGGCATTGCCCATCCGCTCGGGCGCCTTTCCCGTGGTCAGATAGTTCAGCGCCTGATTGGCGGTCACGGCCACCGCCACATCCAGCAGCGCCATGTCCACCTGTTGTCCCTTGCCTGTGCGCTGCCGCTGATACAGCGCCGCCAGCACCCCGGCGACGGCATAGATACCGGTAAACACATCCGTAATCGCGACGCCGGCCTTTTGCGGTTGGCCTTCGGGTTCACCCGTGATCGACATCAGCCCCGACATGCCCTGAATGATAAAGTCATACCCTGCGCGATGTGCATAAGGCCCGGTCTGACCAAACCCTGTGATAGAGCAGTAGATGAGGCGCGGATTGATTTCCTTCAGACTGTCATAGTCCAGCCCGTATTTCTTCAGCCCGCCAACCTTGAAGTTCTCGATCAGGATATCCGCGTCCGCGACCAGGTCGCGCACGCGCTGTTGACCCTCGGGCGTCGAAAAATCCACCGTGACCGATGCCTTGCCCCGGTTTGCCGAGTGGTAATAGGCCGCCGAAACATCCTCGTCCCGGGTTACGAATGGCGGACCCCAGGCGCGCGTATCGTCTCCCGCCGGAGATTCGACCTTGATTACCTCCGCGCCCAGATCGGCAAATGTCTGGCCCGCCCAGGGGCCAGCCAGAATGCGTGCCAGTTCGATGACCTTCAAACCGGCCAGAGGGGCCGACATCAGTTGCCCAGCTCGTCTTCGATCAGCTTCTTGAAATCGGCATAGGACTGGTTTTCGACCTTCTTGCCGTTCACCACGAAACTCGGGGTTGCGCTGATGTCGTCACGCTCGGCGTTTTCCTGATACCAGGCCACAAGGGTTTGCGCCTTGGTCGAATCCTGCAGACAGGCTTCAAGCTGTTCGTTTTCGATACCCGCAAGCCGCCCGATCTTGCGCAGCTCGTCCACAACTTCGCTTGGACCACCCGCACGCGCCCATTCCGATTGGCCGTCAAAGATCAGATCGGTGATACCAAAGAACTTGTCCGGCCCGGTACAGCGCGCGATCATCGAAGCCCACAAGCCGAACCGGTCGAAATAGACCTCGCGATAGACGAACTTGACCTTACCAGTGTCAATGAAGTCCTTTTTCAGTTCCTTGTAGGGCCCCGCGTGAAACGCGGCGCAATGGGGGCAGGTGTACGAGGCGTATTCGATGATTTCGACCGGCGCGTTCTCGTCGCCCTGAACCATCTCCACGATGGTCGAGGTATCGATATCGGCTTCCTGCGCGTTGGCTTCGGCCACCAGCGGAATCGAAGGACCCCCGGTTGGAGTGCTTGTCAGCCAATAGGCCCCTGCGGCCACGGCGATAGCCGCACAGATCACGGTTGCAATTCGGGTCATGTCCTGCCCTTTCTCAGCTTTTTTGTTTGGATAATACGTTGCGGCCCAGCCGTTCAAGTGCGGCGCGCAAATCATTGTCGTGAACATCGCTTGCGGCCTTGTCGGCCTCGGCAGCGATTTCGGGTGCGATAACGGGTTTTTCGGTCTTCAGCTTCGGTTGGAAACTGGCCTGACCTTCGGCAAACCCGGTCGGCGCGGTCTGAGTGATGCGTACCCGGCTGATCGCGTTATAGCCGTAGACGGCATTCACCCTGGCGCGCAGCTGTTCCTTCTGCATTTCCAGCATCGGTGCCTGCGGACCGGTCGTCAGAACGGTCAGCGTCGCGCCAAAACCGCCCTTGCCATAGCCGATGTTGACCGGGCGCGCGATTGCCGCGATATCCTGCCCTGCGATTTCGGGCCAATGGGTCAGCAGCCGCGACACCGCAAACCCGCGGCTTTCCCCGGCGCGCCGGATCTGGTCATTCAGCAGCGTCGCGGTGCGTTTGAAACCGCGTGTGGTCGATGGGCGTGGCGGCATCTGGTTTCCGACTCCTCGTCCACTATTGTAATAGGCGATGGGGCGGGTGCCAGCGAAACCCGACGAGTCGAGGAATAAATCTTGCGTGACGCAATGGACACTGATGTAAGCGCCGCCTTGCTGCGCTGGTACGATCGCAACGCCCGCGACCTTCCGTGGCGTGTCAGCCCCGCCGCGCGCAAGGCAGGCGAATACCCCGACCCTTATCGTGTGTGGCTGTCCGAGGTGATGCTGCAGCAAACCACTGTCGCGGCGGTGCGCGACTATTTCCAACGCTTCACGGCTCGCTGGCCCTGCGTTCAGGCCCTGGCCGCCGCCGAGGACCATCAGGTGATGGCCGAATGGGCCGGGCTTGGGTATTACGCCCGCGCCCGCAACCTGCTGAAATGCGCCCGCGTGGTGACCCAAGTTCATCAGGGCCGTTTTCCCGATACCTATGACGCCCTGATCAAACTGCCGGGGATCGGCCCTTATACCGCCGCTGCGATTGCCGCCATCGCCTTTGACCATCCTGAAACCGTGCTGGACGGCAATGTCGAACGGGTGATCGCGCGATTTCACGACATTCACGACCCGCTGCCGGGCGTGAAACCCACACTCAAGGATCTGGCAGCAACCCTGACGCCAATTCAGCGCCCGGGCGACTATGCGCAGGCGGTCATGGATCTTGGCGCCACCATCTGTACCCCAAGGTCTCCGGCCTGCGGAATCTGCCCGCTTCGCGACCGCTGCCGGGCAAGGGAGGCAGGCACCATGGCGGATCTCCCACGGAAAACCCCGAAGAAACCCAAACCGACCAGATACGGATATGCCTATATCGCCCGTCGCCCGGACGGGGCGTGGGTGATGGAACGGCGGCCCGACAAGGGACTCTTAGGGGGAATGCTGGGCTGGCCCGGTCCGGAATGGTCCGAAATACCGGATAAAACACCGCCCTTCATGGCGGACTGGCGCATGCTGCCGGGAGAGGTGCGACATACCTTCACCCATTTTCACCTCATCCTGCGTATTCAAACTGCCACGCTACCCGATGGCTTTTGCGCCGAAGGCACAACGATTGTCGGCAAGCACGAATTCCGGCCCTCGGCCCTGCCAACCGTCATGCGAAAGGTCTATGATCTGTGGCGCGGCGAATAGGCAGATGGGCATCCCCGATCTGCGCGCCTACTCTCCGCCTAGTTGAATAACGGATCTCGAAAATGAACGCGACCAAAGCTCCGCCCTCCGGGCAATCCGCACTCCCCTACTGGATATCGTACCTGCTGGTTCCCCTGATCTGGTTCACGGCGGTCTTGGGAGGATGGTGGTTGATCCTTGTCCCCCTTGCGACATGGTGGGCATTTGCCGTTCTGGATCACCTGACCGGTCTTGACCTGGCAAACTCCGACCCCGACACGCCCGACGATGCGCTCGGCTGGCATATCCTTTTGACCAAGGTCTGGGTGCCGGTCCAGTTCGTAACCCTGTTCGGCCTGATCTGGTATGCCACCAGCGCAAACCATTTGGATACCGGCGAAAAGATCGCCCTGTTTTTCGGAATGGGGGTGCTGTCAGGCACCATCGGCATCAACTACAGCCACGAATTGATGCATCAGAAAAGCCGGGGTGAACGGTGGCTGGGCGACATCCTGCTGGCGATGACGCTCTATTCGCATTTCCGCTCCGAACACCTGCTGGTGCATCACCGCTATGTCGGAACACCACGGGACCCGGTGACGGCACGCTATAACGAGGGCTTCCACCGGTTCTATCCCCGCGTCCTGCGCCAAAGCCTTTGCTCGGCCTTTCGCGCCGAACGGGACATGCTCGCCCGCAAGGATCTTCCATGGACCGATCCGTCAAATCCGTTCTGGCGCTACTGGGCGTTGCAGGCCGCGATGCTTTTGCTGGCGCTGCTGATCGGCGGATGGGCGGGGCTGGGCCTGTTCCTCGTTCAGGCAGCGACGGCAATCTGGCAACTGGAACTTGTGAACTATGTCGAACATTACGGCCTGACCCGGAAACATCTCGGGGACGGGAAATACGAACATGTCCGCCCCTGCCACTCCTGGAACGCGGCGCACAAGGCGTCGAACTGGCTGCTGATCAACCTTCAACGCCACTCCGACCACCACTACAAGCCCGACCGCCGGTTTCCGTTGTTGCAGAACCATACGCCCGATGCCGCACCGCAACTGCCCTATGGCTATCCGGTGATGACCGTGGCTGCGATGATCCCGCCACTCTGGCGCCGTGTGATGAACCCACGCGTTCGCGCATGGCGGCGGCAGTACTATCCCGAGATCACCAATTGGAAGCCGTATAGCAAGGCCCAGAACCCGGTCCCCCGGTAAAAGTCACGGCCGCATCGCGAGGGGTTTGCCCCGTGCGATGCCTGGCCCAACAGGAGGAGGCGCATCATTGATGCGCTTCCAACTGGCGGGAGCATTTCTCAGATCGTCCAGACATCCAGTGGCTGATCGACACCACGGATATTCTGATCCTTACGCAACTCGAATCCTGTCAGCAATTCGGGTTTCGCACCGGCATCCTGCATCGCGCGTCGCCGCAAATCGTCGCTCATCACGATCCGGGTGTCGAAATCGCGGGTCAGCGCCTCAAGCTTGGCGGCAACATTCACCGCATTGCCAATGACCGCGAATTCCAGCCGGTTGGCACCGATATCCCCCAGCACGACCGCGCCGAAATGTATCCCTATGCCGACCCGTATCTCAGGCTCGCCCGCGCGGCACCGGTCCAGGTTCCACCGGTCGATGACGTCAACCATCGAACGCGCGCAGGCCAGCGCGTTCGATGCATCCCGATCGCCCGCCAGCGGTGTGCCAAAGGTCGCCATCAGACCGTCGCCCAGATATTTGTCGAGCGTGCCACCGTGACGAAAGACCTCGCTTTCCATCCGTGCATGGAAGCCACGCAAAACCTCGATCACCGCATAAGGATCACGAGAGGCGGCGAATTTCGTAAAACCCACTATGTCGATAAACAAAACCGCCACATCGGCCTCGCGCACCTGTTTCAGCGGCTCGTCGTTCTGGCTCAGTTCCTCAACCACATTGGGCGAGAAATAGCGCGACAGGTTGGCCCGCTCCCGCTCCAGCCCCGCATTGGTCATCAACAACCGGTTGAGTCGCCGCATGGACACGCCCAGGGTCACGGCGACCATCACGAAGACAACGACCTGCTGGATACGCTGCGGGATCATGAAGCTGTTGGGATCAAGCAACTGGGCTACATCCGGGAACCCGGCAAAAGCCTTGGCAAACTGCTCGCTGAGACCCGGAACCGGAGTTGCAACCCACCATGCCACGATCCAGCCGACCGTCCACATGGCTGCGGTCCATGTTCCGATGGCAATCACCGTGCGCCAGGAATAGGCCAGCGTTCCGGCAGCCAGGATGATGAAGAAATACTGAAAGTTGTCGAACCGGTACTGCATCGCAAGCGGTCGAACGTCTTCGCTGAACGGGTTCGGAATCACCATGCCCAGCGTCATGATCAGCAAATCGGCAAAGATCAGAAACAGCTCCAACCGCGATTGCCCGACCCGCCCGGCCCGCCGGATCAGCCAGCCATTGGCGCAAATCAGCGCGAGTATGAAATGATAATAGAGAACATCCCAGTTCGGATTGAGAAACACCAAAAGCGGCGCAGTCAGACCCATCGCGATCCAGCGCGCGCGAACCGCCAGTTCCAGCCCCTCGCGCTTGTGTCGCTCCAGTGCGGCTTCGGTGTATTTGTTTTCCAGATCGAACTCATCCGGTCGCGAGATGGAAAACCGATCCAATCGTGAACGGAAGATGCTTGTGTCGGTCATGCCGGGGCCTCTTGCAGTCAAGCAGCAGACGGGAAATTCCCGGTCCATCCAATCACCCCGGACGACAAAGGAAAAGGCCCCGCCGTTTTCGGCGGGGCAAGTCATAGTGCCATGTGTCAGGCCACAGGCACCGGCGGTATGAGTGAGAATTTGAGTGAGTTTCAGTTGTACAATTCGGCACGTACCTGCTGTCGCAGCACGTCAATTGGGACAGTTTTGCCCTCGCGCTTGAAACACCAATAGGTCCAGCCATTGCAGGACGGCGCGTTTTCCAGATGCGCCCCAACCTGATGAATCGAGCCTTTGACGTTGTCTCCGATCAAAGTGCCATCGGCACGTACCTTGGCTTTGTGACGCCGGTTCATCGAGTACAACTCTTCTCCCGGACGCAAAAGGCCACGTTCAACCAACTGGCCAAAGGGAATGCGCGGCTCGGCGCGCTTGCTGGCGCTGACTTCCAACGCTTCACGATCGAACTTGCGCACATTGGCGATGCGCTTTTCTGCGACCTTGCGATAAGCCTCTTCCCGCTCGATCCCGATGAACTCCCGGCCCAGCATCTTGGCTACGGCGCCAGTGGTACCAGTACCAAAGAACGGGTCCAGCACGACGTCACCAGGGTTGGTCGATCCGATCAGCACACGATGCAACAACGATTCCGGCTTTTGCGTCGGATGTGCCTTGTCCCCGTTTTCGTCTTTGAGGCGCTCATGTCCTGTACAAATCGGCAGCACCCAGTCGCTGCGCATCTGTACACCTTCGTTCAACGCCTTCAGCGCCTCATAGTTGAACGTATATTTCGCGCCCTCGGATTTCGACGCCCAGATCATCGTTTCATGAGCATTTGTAAGGCGCTTGCCGCGGAAATTCGGCATCGGGTTGGATTTGCGCCACACGACATCATTCAAGATCCAGTATCCAGCGTCCTGAAGTGCGGACCCTACGCGGAAAATATTGTGATATGATCCGATGACCCAGATTGCACCGTTGGGTTTCAGCAAGCGCCGCGCAGCCTTGAGCCAGTCGCGGGTGAACTGATCATAGACCGCAAAGCTCGAAAACTGGTCCCAATGGTCATCAACCGCGTCCACCTGGGAATTGTCAGGGCGGTGTAGCTGCCCCTTGAGTTGCAGGTTATAAGGTGGGTCCGCGAAAATCAGGTCCACTGACGCCTCGGGCAGACTGTTCATCGTCTCGATGCAGTCGCCGGAAAGGATCGTGTTCAACGGGAGCGCGGTTGCGCCCTTGGTCTTGGTTGTGGTCATTTCTCTGCCTCAGATTCCACGGCGCTTTTGCGCTCATTTGGTTGAGACAAGGATGAGTCAATCCTGATTCGCCGTCAAATTCTTTTTTGAATCAGAGGGTTACGAATTACTCTTGATACAATATATTGTGGACAGGTTTGAACGAACGCCTATGGTGTGGGGTCACCCCAAGATTTCGGAGCGCCTCTTTGTGCTGTTTTGACGGATATCCGGCGTTGCTCTCCCAGCCATAGCCAGGATGCTGTTGCGCCAAATCCACCATCACCCGGTCGCGCCATATTTTCGCCGCAATTGAAGCCGCCGCAATTGATACGGATCGCGTATCGCCCTTGACCACCGCCTGACTCGGCAGGCCAAGGCCGCGCGGGATCATGTTGCCGTCGATCAACAGATAGTCGGGTGCAGGATCAAGGGCCGCGACCGCGCGCTCCATCGCCAGGTGAGAGGCACGCAGAATGTTAACTCGGTCAATCTCTTCAACGGTTGCCTCAGCAACCGATACCTCGGCGGACTCTCGTAAAATTTGATCCAGCCCCATGCGGCGTTTCGCACTCAACTTCTTGGAATCGTTCAGCCCCTCGGGGATGTTGCCCGGATCAAGAATTACTGCTGCGGCAACAACAGGCCCGGCCAAAGGGCCGCGACCCACTTCATCGACCCCTGCAATCCTGAGATAGCCACGCGCCCGAAGCGCCATTTCAATATCAAAACTGGGCATAGTCATCTTCATGGAAAACCGCGTTTTGCCTCATGGCGCAAGAAAAAAGGAAGGGCGGCCAAGTGCCACCCTCCCCAACGCGGTGCTTCTGCGGCGCCGCTGTGCTCGAAACTCAGCGATACTGGACGACGCGATATCCTTGCTGTCGCAGACAGCTTGGCTCATAGGCGTGACGTACGTGTTGCCCATTCCAGAACCCAACCTTGCAGGACTCGGGCAGCTTGCGTGCATGTTTGTAGTGTTTGTTCAGGCACCGTTGACCCAAGACGGGTCGGTTGCTCCCGTATCCATTGAATGTCCTCAAGCATCTTTGCGGAAGATCGTATCGCGCCACATGTCCCGGAATAGGACGGGCATGACGCCGGTCGCGGCTTCGGCTGTCGAAATTGTTGTCATCATAGTGATGCCGGTCATAGCGATTGTCGTAGTAACGGGTCACCGATTGCGACCGATCCTCTTTCTTGTTCTTGTTGTATTGATTGACGGCGGCTCCGATTATCGCGATTGCAGCCAGGCCACCCAGAATGTCATGCGCATCTGCGGCTTTCGCCCTTGATGCAGAAATACCAGTGATTCCGATGGCGGTGGCTACGATCAGAGCGATGAATTTACGGTGCATGGTGCATGTCCTTTCAATGTAATCCGCGATCCATGGGTAAGGACCGCCCTGTGATGCACCGAACCTGTCTGCACCCGCTTCAGACAGGCAATATCGTTCCTTTGTTATCCGATATCATTGCTGGCAAGGCCCTGTGGTTATTGAATATCGCGCGAAGCCCGCGCAGGATGCCGCTTATGAAACAGATCCTCACTTTGTTGGCCACTGCGGCCCTGATATCCCTGACACCCGCAGCGCATGCGGCAGACTGCTATGCCGACTATAAAGCCAAGCAGGATTCACCTTTGCGGCTTCACTATGGGGTTATGCAGGTATCAAACTGCTCGCAGGGTGGCGCGAAACAGGAAGTGTCTGCGCGGCTGAACGCAGCGGGCTGGAAGCTTTTGAATGTGATATCGGTCTTTGGCCCGGAAGGCCTGAACAAGAGGAAGGCGAATGCCGGACAGTTCTATCTCCGTTTCTGAAGCCCGGCGCTCGGGAACGCGGCTGGTCGGACTGGGCATTGCCGCAATCGTTGTGATCCTGATCATCGCAGCAGCGCTTTTGTTCTGGACCCTACCGGATGCAAACGCATTCAATGCGCGGGTTGAGCGGCTGTTTGTTGAAAGCGACCTGACGTCGCAGGCCGAGATCAAGTTGTTGGAAATTCTGGCACAGTCCGGAACCGCGTTTGCGGACACGCTGTCGAGTTACCGGATGGTGATCTTTGTTCTTCTTGTGTTTGCCAGCGCGATGATGATCGCCGCGCTGGTTTTTCTGGCGATGCTTGTCCTGCTGAACCGCCGCATGGCACAGATCGAACGCACTGGGATTCAGGTGACCTCCCTTTTGATAAGTCGCGAAGAGAACACCGTCTATCTCAACAACATGGATTTCAAACTGACCCCGGCAGCGATGGAAACTTTGTCTGTTCTGGCCGAATCCCGACTTGACGACGAAGTTCTATCGGGCGCCGAGATCGAGGGGATGATTTCAGGCAAGCACGCGTCTGAGTGCGACGAAGCGGCCGGAGCCACGCGGATCAAGCGTCTGCGCGACGCGCTGGGGAACCAGATGGTCAGCGAGTTGCTGGTCAAGAACATCGCCCGCAAAGGATATATGCTGGCGATCGAAAAAGACGTCATTCAGATGATCTGAGCGATTGCCAGCTCTCAATCGGTAAAAACATGGAGCGTGCCCTTGGCAAGCGCAGTTGCCGCGCCCATCCTTATGTTTCAGCTCAGGGGAAAGGAGGCCGCGCATGAACGTCCACAGCACCCCGCGCACCAAAGGGTACAGCATCTCGATCGAACCGTTGAAAGGCCGTATTGCCGCCTATCGCGGCGACATTCTGCTGGCCGAGAGCGTTCGCGCCAAGGTCATGTATGAAACGCGCCTGTCACCAACGATCTACTTCCCGAAAGAAGACGTGAAGGTGGCGCTTGGCGCACCGACTGAATTGCAGACCTTTTGTCCCTTTAAGGGCACGGCAACGTATCGCGACCTGGTTTTGGGGGAAGCACATGTGCCCAACTCGATATGGGCATACGAAGATGCGCTACCCGAGAGCGAAGGTATTCAGGGTTATGTAGGCTTCATGCCCGGTGCCTACACACGGATCGACCTTGGAGGAAACAAGCTTGTCGAACCCGAAGACGGGAATGTCGGCGGACCCCTGATCAACTGGCTGATGCGCGGAGCGTCGGCGATCGCGACACCCGAAGAATTCACCCAAGAGCTGGCCGAAAAGATGCTGGAACAGGGAATTGCGATCCAACGTCTGGGTATCCTCGTCTGGTCACTGCATCCGCTGATCGCGGGAAAGCACTACATCTGGGAAAAAGGGGAGAAAGAGATTTCCACTTTTGCGCCAACTTACGAAATCTATGACCATCCCGCCTATACCAACAGCCCGCTGCGGCATGTGTCGAACGGGCTGGGAGGAGTACGGCAACGGCTGACCGACGATTTCCCCGAAAACAGCTTTCCGATCATGGAGGATCTGCGCGCCAAGGGGGCGACCGACTATGTCGCCATGCCGATGCCGTTTTCCGACGGGCGGACGAATGTTTTAACGCTGACA
>NZ_JBXWRJ010000014.1:0-114526 GCF_059612845.1 Ruegeria sp. YKSE079
ATTGCGCAGAGGCGGGCGAGAAGCAAAGGCCCCATGACAGCCAAATCTCGCAATTAAGGGCAAAACTCGATGCCGAAAGCGTCGCGTCTCAGATTTAAAGGCAACGCGACATGAGCGTTTACACTTGCGGCCTCCGAACGGAGTTGCCACCAGCGATGATCTGGTTGATGAGTGCCGCAACAGATCGGTGCATTTCCGTTTCGGCCTCCGATCCCTTTGCGTTCTCATGGGTTGCTGCGGCGTCGCGAAGAACACCTACGATCTCATGCTCCGGCAGCAGTCCGCCATCGTTCATGGCAAGCAGAAGTGCTTCGCAGATTGAAAGGGCGGCCTGTCCTGAATGCTCGTTCGCCGTAGACATCTTCGGAATTCCCTTCTTGTTTCGCGATCTAGGCTGAATTCGCGCCGGACCTATCCGTACTTCTCGCACGAAATGAGCTATGCTGGACTGATCGAGAGCAGTTGAAGAAACGATTTCCACGCGGCTGACGGAACTGTCAGGGAGAAGCTATGACACCATTCGTGACCAGCCCCCTGACCCGCAAACTTTCGGCCTTTGTCGCTTTGTCAAAGGCGGAGTTGGATGTGCTCAAGCGCCTGCACCAACGTCGCCGCTCTTTCGTTGCGGGGCGTGATATGGTGCATCAGGGCCAGTCGACTCAGGCCGCCTATATTCTATCCGCAGGTTGGGTCTGTTCCTACAAGCTCCAGCCTGGCGGGACACGCCAGATCGTGGATTTCCAGGTGCCGGGGGATTTTCTGGGACTGCGCAGCTTGCTGTTGCGCACCTCGGATCACAGTTTCGAACCTATCGTGGAAATTGAGGCCGCTGAAGTGTTGAAGAGCGACCTTCTTAATGCGTTCGCGCAGACCCCTCGCTTGGCGACCGCCATACTCTGGGCGGCGTCAAGGGATGAGGCGATGGTGGTGGAACATCTCGTCGGGATCGGCAGACGCGATGCTGACGCCCGCATGGCGCACTTCCTGCTGGAACTGGGATCGCGGCTTGTGCTGGTGGGAATGGGGACTGAGGATGGGTATGATTGCCCGCTGACCCAGTATCACCTGGCAGATGCCTTGGGGCTTAGTGCGATTCACGTGAACCGCGTCCTGCGGCAGCTTCGCGAGAACGGACTGGTGACCTTTCGGGACGGCCGCGTGACGTTTCACGACTATGAGGGGCTGGTGGAACTTGCCGAGTTCGATCCGGCGTATCTGGATCAGAGCGGCCCGCTCCTGAAATGAGAGGGCCGCCCTCCGCTAAGCGAGGGGCGGCCAAGGTTTGCATCAGGTGTCGGATGTCATGAGAGCTTCTCGCTCGCCGCATCAAGTTCCTTGTTGGCCTCGGCGTCGTTCTTCGCCGTGTTCGCCTTCTCGGCTGCCTGGTAGTGCCTCAGCGCCGCATCCTTCTTCGGGCCGGCGGGCGCCTGGTCACACGCGGCTTTCACGGAGGTCATCTTCTCGGCAGTCTTGTTCTGTTCGGAAGTCATTGGAATTTTCCTTTCCTGGACGTTCCGAGAATAAGAAGCGTGCCGACATGCCGACACTGTAGGGCATCGACACGCCCACACGCTTCTCGGGTACTCGGAAAAATGCACCACCAAATATTCGGCGGGCACGTCTCTTCTAACCGTGCCAGAGCCTCGCCGCACTGACGCAGGTTAGTCCCGGCGCCCGCGGCAGGTCGATTGCCTCTGCGGTTCTTAAATCACCACAGTTTGCTGGTGGGAAATCCTCAGCCAGGTGTCCTCATCATTGAGGTACGTTGAGGCGCAAAGCGCTTTGTAGATCGGCACGTCGGTTTTTTCAGCCGAGACCCGGTAAGTGAGGATCGCGATGTCACCGCATCGCGTCACGCGCCGTTCGGCCATGACGACGGAACGCCAGCCGGTCCTTTCGCGAAGATGGGGCCAGATCTGGTCGCCCTGGAGGATGCCGGGCGGATAGGGGAAGACCATAACGGCGTTGGTTGCTGTGGTCGCCTGCGCACTGTCGGCGCCGCTGGTCCAGAACTGTTCCTCCATGTCCCAGAGTTTGCCCTGTTCGTGTGGAGAAAGCGTACCGGACTTGTGCGCTGCATGGTCCGGTCTCCTCGCGGTCGCGGTTGAAACGGTCATTCGCCTGACCCCGACCCGCCAACCATGAACATCTGAAACAGCACAAAGATGATCGCGAGCACCGCCCAGATCGCTCCGCTTGTTCCTGGGCGGCCATCGGCCACCGTCGACGCAGTGCGCTGCAGGGCACCTGACGTCCGGCCTTCAGGAAGCAGCTGGCTCAAGTCTCGTGCGACCCTGCCATGATCGCTTGCGAGGGTGGGAACATCCTGAAACCGGGCAAGCAGCGTTCCCAACCGCGCGCGCGCGCCGTCGTGTCCTAGCGTGACCAGTTCAGCGGTTTCGTTCCATGGATCGAGACCGAGCCGCGCGAGCGTGGAGAGCACAGTCACGGCATAGCCGTTCCGGTCCTCGCCGACGGTAGCATGGAGAAACCGATCAAACTCGGGCGGGTGCGGGTTGAGAACATTGAGGTCGGCCATCGCCAATCCTTTCAAGGGTTGCAGGAACGCAGATCGCCCCTGTTTCCCAAAGGATACGCGCAGGTCGGTCTCGCCGCCCTTACACAGGTCAGTGCGGGCGACTGCCCAAAGGACGGGGTCGCAGCCGGTTCGGTGCCCGGGACTAACATGCGTCAGCACCAGTCGGACGATCCCGAGGTACAAGACACTAAATCGTTCGACTGGTCAGGTCCGGAATCCAAGGGGCCGTCAACAGTGGCAAGCGACGGATCTGCCAAAATCGTGGAGGCCAGAGATGAGCGTGCGTTCATCCAGTTTGAGGGTGACTTTCCTGCACCCGTTCAGCCTAGCCGATTTTCCGGACGAACTTCCGGCCGGGGACTACGAAGTCCTGATTCAGGAACAACTTCTCCGCGGGCAAGGTTTCGAAACGTATCAGAGGACGGCGATCCATATGACCGTTCCTGGCAGAGGAGATCGGGCGGGTTGGATGGAACTGTACAAGATATCAGAGCGCGACCTGAATGAGGCGCTGAGCCGGGATCAGGGTCCCACTGAGATGAACAACCACAGCGAAGCGGCGCTTTCTCCGCAGGAGGACTTGAAATGAATACTCCCGAATGGCTCAAACCCGGCATCTATGGTGCTGTGATCGGTGCTGTCTTTGTCGGCGTCGTCGGATTTTCATGGGGTGGCTGGGTGACCGGCGGCACCTCGAATGACAGGGCGGTGGCGATGTCACGTAACGATGTCGTCGCCTCAATGGTACCGGTCTGCCTCGACATGGCGCGGTCAGACCCGGCTCGGGCGGACAAGCTTGCAACGATCCGGGCAGCTTCAACCTACCAGAAGCGCGACGCTCTCATGACAGCCGGCTGGGCGACGATGCCAGGAACCGATGCCCCAGACCGAGACATTGCGCAAGCCTGCCTGAAGGAACTGGACCTCTGAGGTCATGCCGTTCAGAGCCGACGATGTGATGGCGCAAACCGGGTCGCACCGTCAAACGCGCGAGCCAGGCATCGCCCCGAGTGCCAAAACCGAGATAGGAGCTTGCGATGCCTTCTGATGATAATGGACCGGAAGATCGCGGACCTTGGAAAAACAAGCAGACCCGCGTTCCCCCTGAGGTTGATGCAATTCTCAGGCGGGGCCGGGATCGGCTGCACGGCATCCTGCCGGACGGTCTGCCACCGGTGAAGCGTCTTGCAATCGGGGCCGCCATTGCGCTTGCGGCGTTTGGGGCGTGGACCTCATATTACACGGTGCCGAGCGACTCCGTCGCAATTGTCCAACGGTTCGGGAAGTACGCGGCCGAGGTCCCTCCGGGGCTGCACTTCAAGATCCCGTTCGGGATTGACGTGACCACGTTGGTCCCGGTCAAGCGCCAGCTGAAACAGGAGTTCGGGTTCACGACTCCGGGTGCCTCCGATCCCTATCAGAGCCCGACGGACGGTCGCCGCGAGACCGAGATGGTGACTGGCGATCTCAACGCCGCGCTCGTGGAGTGGGTGGTGCAGTACCGGATTTCCGAACCTCGGAAATTTCTGTTCGAGGTGCGTGAGCCGAGCGCGACCCTGCGTTACGTCTCGGAGTCCGTCATGCGCGAAGTCGTGGGAGACCGCACAGTCGACGAGGTGATCACCGTCGGGCGCCAGGAAATCGAAAGCGAAGCCCTGCTGAAGATGCAGGCGCTCGCGACCAAATACGCGATGGGCATCAGCATCGATCAGGTACAGCTGAAGAATATCAATCCGCCCCAGCCGGTTCAAGCCTCGTTCAACGAGGTCAACCAGGCACAACAAGAGAAGGAGCGGATCATCAACGAGGCCCGCCGCGAATACAACCGCGTCATACCTCTGGCCGAAGGCGAAAAGGACCAGCGCATCCGCGAAGCCGATGGTTATCGCCTGAGGCGGATCAACGAAGCCGAGGGCGATGCGGCCCGATTCATGGCGCTCCTCACGGAATACCGTCTGGCGCCCGAAGTGACCCGGCGCCGGATCTACATCGAAACCCTTCAAGATGTTCTGCCGGGAATTGGCTCCAAGATCATTGTCGACGGGTCCACGGCAAGCATCCTGCCGCTTTTGAACCTTGACCGACAGACAGGAGAGCAACGATGAAAACCCTTTCGCTTATTGCCTCGGGGATCGCGGTTGCCGGGGTCGTCGCTGCGTCATCCGCCGTCTACACGGTCGGCGAGGTCGAACAGGCCATCATCACCCAGTTCGGCAAGCCGGTCGGCGCGCCGATCACCGAGGCTGGTCTCAAGTTGAAACTCCCCTTCGTTCAGGAGGTCAACCGGATCGACAGCCGGGTTCTGGAGTGGGACGGCTCGCCGTCGGACATGCCCACCAAAGACAAGCTCTACATCTCAGTCGATCTCTTCGCGCGCTGGAAGATCACCGATCCTCTGCAGTACTTTCTGCGCCTGCGCGACGAGCGCAGCGCCCAGTCGCGCCTCGATGATATCCTCGGTAGCGAGACGCGGAACGCCGTCGCCAAGCACGAACTTATCGAGATTGTGCGCACGACCAGGGGCCGGACACCTCTTCGGGACACGCTTCTGACTGATCAGGAGCTGGCGCAGGACATTGGCGCACTGGTTCCCATCACCAAGGGGCGGGCGCTGGTCGAGCAGCAGATCTTCGAGGCGGCCGCGGAAAAGGTGCGCGTTTTCGGGATCGAGCTTCTCGATATCCGCTTCAAACGCATAAACTACAACGAAAGCGTGCGACCCAAGATCTATGACCGCATGATCTCGGAGCGCCGGCAGATCGCCGAACGCTTCCTGTCTGAAGGCAACGGCGAAGCGGCCCGTATTCAAGGCAACAGGGTGCGGGATCTGAACAAGATCCAGTCCGAAGCCTATCGCGCCGTCGAGGAAATCCGCGGTGCCGCCGATGCCGCAGCAGCGGCAATCTATGCGGGCGCTTACAATGTCGATGCCGTTTCGGTCGAATTCTACGATTTCACCCGAACCATGCAGGCCTACGGCGACATGATCTCGGACGACACAACGCTTGTCCTGACGACGGACAGCGATCTGTTCCAGTTCCTGCGCGGCATGCAGGGCGAGGCAAACCCCTTCCTCGATCCCGGCAGTGACCCGGGCGACGGTGGCGTGGCGTCAACCGGCAGGGCCCGACCAGCGCAAGACCCCGCGACGCCAATCTTGACACAGACGGAGGTCGAAGCAGGCCGGTAGGTTCATGTTGGAAGGTTTCAAGCATGAATTGAGGGTATCAATTGGGAAGCACGTCAATGACATCTGGACCACCGAGGTCGGTTTCTGTCCGCTTCTGAGCAAGACACACCCACTTAAATTCCGTGCCCCTAACCTGGGTCAGCGCACGATTTACGCTTGGCTGTTAGGTAGATGGCAAGAGCTGGATCGCGATGAGGCGAGGGCCTGCCTGCACACGCTCGAGCACACGAGATCCAGCGTCACAGCATGCAGCGTGAAGGATGATACGCCATGACATCAGTGAAAGATCTTACCAAGACGGCCGCAGAGACAACCGATCTTGAACGTCGTGTACTGGCCCATGAACGGATCCTGCAAGCTCTGATCGCCTACATGGCCCGTACGGAGCCGCGGTTCATCGATCATTTGAGAGAACGGTTCGTGGAACCGATGAGATTGACCCGGCACGAACATGACCACCGCGAAACCGACGACTACGCGGAAGAGTTCATTCGCGCCGTGATGCTCCTCGGAGAAGTGCGCGCGCCCAACGCGAAGGAGCCGGAGATGACCGAAAAGCAACCTGAGCAACCGAAAAGCAGAGGAGAAAAGGGGTCTTTCATGGACCGGCCAACGCAGCGCGATTGGGTTCAGGTAAACGAAAGAAACGGCATCTGGGAGGTTAAGGTAGATGGTAAGTTCCGCGGCGACTACCACGAGAAGGAGCATGCCCTTGCGGCTGCGGCCTTGCACAAATTGTCGCCCCGATGACCGTTAGTACTCATCCGACAGTCCCACAGGACTTCTCGATCCAGGTGGCCGAGAACGAAGGCATGCCATCGAGATCGAACTCCAGGGGCTCCCCGCCAATGCCCGCTCGACGGTTGACCGGAACGCTGACGCTAGGGCTATCGAAGACCCGCGCGGCAACCCGCGGACTCTGGTCCGCCAAGGAACAAGTTGCGATGAAACATCCCTTGACGAGGCTGATCGCGAGGACGGCAGCCATAGCCGGTGTGATCGCCTCTTTCGCCTTTCCCGTGCTTGCGCAGGATGGAACCGGCCCAATGCCGGAGAACGCCCAGCCGCGCAGCTATGGCGGCGGATGGGTCTGCGATCTAGGTTTCCGTGTGGAGGGCGCCGAATGCCTGCCTCTCGATATCCCTGAGCATGCCTATCCAACCGGGCGCTCCTACGGGACGGGGTGGGAGTGCGACCGAGGGTACGAGGAGGTGGACGGGACGTCGTGCAATCCCATCCCGGTCCCCGCCAATGCCTTCCTCCGGTCTTCCGGCTACGATTGGCAATGCGAACGCGGGTTCCGGCAGGAGGACGAGGCATGCGTGCCCATCGTTCTTCCCGAGCGTGCCTACCTGACAGAAGATAACTCGGGGACGGGATGGACCTGTGATCGTGGCTATGAGGCTGTTGCAGGGACATGTTTGCCGATTGCTATGCCAGCGAACGCGTATCTGACCAACGCAAACTATGGAGACGCCTGGGATTGCGAGCGAGGCTTCGTCAAGATCGACGACCGATGCGACGCCGTTGTCGTGCCATCGCATGCCTATCTGGACGAGGCATCCTATGGACCGGGCTGGAGCTGCGAGCGCGGATACGAGCCGCTGAATGGCGCCTGCGTCGCCATCGATCTGCCAGAGAACGCCTATCTCGACCGATCCGGCAACCGGTGGAGCTGCAATCGAGGCTTCCGGCTCTCGGACGGGATGTGCATCCTTGGACGGTGATGCGGATGTTTCTCGTCGTGGCAGGTCCGGCATGCGCGTCCGCATCGGGTGCCGTCTGCGATACAGCTTCCCGCAGCCGACGCCGCTGATTGCGATGCTGAACGTCCACTACTCGCGCTTTGGCGATCTGGAGCGTGCCGATTACCTCGTGACGTCGCCAAGCGTGCCGCTCGAAAGCTACCGCGACGGCTTCGGCAACTGGTGTACGCGCCTCCTGGCTCCGGCGGGTGACTTCGCGCTGTCAACGGATGGCATCTTCCGCGACTATGGTCGACCCGATCCCGCGTCCCCTGGCGCGCAGCAGCACGCGGTCCAGGATCTGCCTTTCGAGACCCTCGTGTTTCTTCGGGGCAGCCGGTATTGCGATACCGATCTTCTTTCGGAGGAGGCGTGGCGTCTTTTCGAGACCACGCAACCCGGTTGGTCCCGCGTTCAAGCGATCTGCGATTTCGTGCACGGACATGTCCGCTTCGACTACATGCAGGCGAAAGCGACGCGCACCGCATCGCAGGCAATGGCCGAGCAACAGGGCGTCTGCCGCGACTTTGCCCATCTTGCCATCGCTTTGTGTCGCTGCATGAACATTCCTGCACGCTACTGCACAGGATATCTGAGCGACATCGGTGAACCTCTCCCTCATCCGCCGGGGGACTTCGCCGCGTGGATGGAGATCTTTCTCTCTGGCGAATGGCACATGTTCGACCCGCGGAACAACAAGCCGAGGTTCGCGAGAATTCTGATTGCACGCGGGCGCGATGCCGCCGATGTACCGCTGACCCAGACATTCGGTGAAAATACGTTAACGGAATTCAAGGTCTGGACGGATGAACTGGCCTGAATGATCTTGGCCTCCTTTTCGATACACCATCGTAAATCACGTCGCCAATCCCCATATATGAAGTACCGATGTCAAACATCCCGGTCCGTCATGGATGAGGAGTTGGCGCCGGCCAATCAAAGGATTGATGACATGTCCTTCAAGGACCTGACCGCCAGGGCTGCGGCTGCGTTAAAGCCCAAGCCTGCGAAAACAGCAACGACCCCTGCCAAGGAGACCGAGCCCAAGGCCGCTGGCAAGAAACCACCCGCGAAGTCCAAGACATCTTGAGATTTGCACCGGCCACGCGCCCAATTCTCAACGGGCGCGCGGACCACCCACAGCAACAAGGGAAAGGTCCATACTAATGGAAGAATTGACGAGCAAGACCATTGCGGTTTTTTCCCGCCCTTTCACCGTTCCGGGCTTCAACGAGATGCTTCCGGCGGGAGAGTACGAGATCGAAACGGAATTGGTTTCTCCCCCGGATCAACAGGATCCTGCAGCCTGGAAGGCCTCCGTCATGGTGAAACTTCATCCCCGGGCATCGCATCCTGGACTTGCGAGGACCCTGACCGTTTCTCTCGCTGACCTCGACCACGCGAGAGCCAGGGACAAGCTGACGGGCAGGGAGTTGTCCGACGTCTTCCTCGAGGAAATGCTGGCTGATCCGATGGTGCGTCTCGTGATGGAGGCAGATGGCGTCTCCGCCGCGCATCTGAGACATCTCTACTCCAGGCTCGGAACACCTGATCAGAGCTTGAATGTGCCGGTGCCGAAGAAGACCACCCAAAGGACGCAGGAAGAAGGTGCGATCCGGACCGCCGAAAACGAAGGTATGCCATCGCGACCGGACCCGGCGCCGTCCTTGCGCACCCGTCTGGCTGCGGGGGAAACGTGATGGCGGACGAGGCCATCGCCGAAGGTGACATACCGGACATCGCGACCCCATGGGCCGTGGGTGACGTTCCGCAAGACCGCAAATGCCTGCGATGTGAAACTTCGTTCTGGAGCGAAGGCTTCGGCGAGCGCATTTGCAGGCGCTGCAAGGGTCTGAACGCCTGGAGAAACGCCGTGCCCGTAAGCCCGGGCGCATCTCGCCGCCGCTGATCCCCACAGCCGCGCGCCGTCTTCCTCAAACCTAACTGGAACATCATTTTGGCCTGCCTCGACATCGTTCACACCACAACCTACCGATACCGTCACGAGGTGTCTCTCGGGCCGCACAGGTTGATGCTGCGTCCCCGCGAAACAAGGGAATTGCGACTACTTGCGCATGCCCTCTCCATTTCTCCAACGGCGACGGTAACCTGGGCGCATGACGTGGCCGGCAACGCCATCGCCACCGCCGTCTTTGACGGCCTGACAGATCATCTGGTGATCGAGAGCCGCGCTTCCGTGGAACTCACCGCGCCAGCCTGGCCGGTCTTTGCCATCGCTGCCTCGGCTGCCCAGTACCCCTTTGTCTACGCCGCCGACGAATGGACGGATCTGGGTGCATTGACGGTACCGCAATACTGCGATCCAGACGGCCGCCTTGCCCGATGGGTCGAGGGATTTGTCATGGCACGCCCGACCGACACGCTGTCTTTGCTGAAGGACATCAGCAACGGCGTTTCCACGCAAATTCTTTACCAGAGCCGCGATGACGAAGGCACCCAGTCGCCGATCGAGACCCTTGACCGGCGATGGGGCTCTTGTCGAGATTTCGCGGTCCTGCTTGCCGAGTCAGCCCGCCGACTTGGCTTTGGCGCCCGCATCGTCTCGGGCTATCTGTCCGATCCCGAAATGAGCCTCGTTGGGTCGCTGGGTTCAGGGTCTACCCATGCTTGGGTCGAGATATTTGTCCCCGGTGCTGGATGGATTGCCTTCGATCCAACGAACCGGAGCGTCGGGTCTCAGAACCTGATTCCAGTCGCAGTCGGGCGCGGCATTCACCAAATCGTGCCGGTCTCGGGCAGTTTTTCAGGAGGGAGGGGTGCCCTTTCTGATCTTGCGGTCGGAGTTGAGGTGCGACTTGCAGCACACGATGATGCAGCTGCTATGATGGATTCGACAGTTTTGTATTTAAATACAGAAGCTTAATGGATGTCGTGAGCGCTGTATATGCAACTTGAAGTCGCGCTATGGCGCGCTTCGCTCAGCGATTGGCGGTTGCGTCGATCTGGTCTATTTGAAGTCTGTTTGAACCTATGAATTCATTTTTTGCTCTAAAGCCCGTCATCGGGTAGCTCGCGATTTTGAAAGCGGCGATACGACGTTCCCTATCACAGCCGCGGTTCACCTTGCGATTTTGACTCTCGTCGCACCGAAACACGGTGCTGACCGAGATCAGGGTTTCCGCGGGGCGTTTGCGCCACCATCGCGGCAACACCAGAATCGACGCATGATGGATCACAGGTATGAACGCAACGACGCTCGCTCCGGAACTGGCCCAATCTGGGCTAACTGCAGCCGAGGCGAAGGCGCGCCTGACCGCAGACGGGCCCAATGAATTGGCGACGACACAGCGAAGGTCCCCGTTTCGCATCGTGCTGGATGTTCTGAAAGAGCCGATGCTGGTACTGCTTTTGGTTGGAGGCGTGGTTTATCTTTTACTGGGAAGCAGGGCCGAAGCGCTGATCCTTCTGGCCTTCGCCTGCATGTCCATCGGCATCACGGCGGTGCAGGAGGCGCGGACCGGTCGGGTGCTTGAGGCGCTGCGCGATCTGTCCAGCCCGCGTGCGCTGGTGGTCCGGGATGGCGCCCGCCTGCGTATCGCCGGACGCGAAGTGGTGCGAGGCGATCTCATCGTTCTGTCCGAGGGCGACCGGGTGCCTGCCGACGCTTTGTTGATCGAGTCCACAGACCTGTCAGCGGATGAGTCGCTTTTGACAGGTGAGGCCGAGGCGGTCCGTAAGAAGGTGGGAACGGGAGAAGTCGATGTGCGCCCCGGCGGCCACGACCTGCCGCAGGTTTTTTCCGGCACGCTGATCGTGCGGGGATCGGCGCTGGCCGAGGTCACAGCTATTGGTGCCGAAAGCGAGATTGGCAAGATTGGCAAAAGCCTGAGCCAGATCGAGCCCGAGACGCCGCATTTGCAAAGCCAGATGCGGCACCTTGTGATTGCCATGGCTGGAATAGGCATAGGCATAAGCGCAGTTGTGGTAGCGCTCTACGGTTTCTTGCGCGGCGGCTGGCTGGATGCCCTGCTGGCCGGGATCGCGGTCGGCATGGCGATGCTGCCCGAAGAGTTTCCGATGGTCCTTGCGGTTTTCATGGCAATGGGGGCCTGGCGCATTTCCAAGGCCCGAGTGCTGACGCGCCGCGCCTCCGCCATTGAAGCTTTGGGGTCGGCAAGCGTGCTGTGCACTGACAAGACCGGGACTCTTACCGAGAACCGCATGACAATTGTCACCTTGCAACTGGTCGATGGCTCAGCCCACCAGATTGCAGGGAAAGTGCCCTTGCCCCCCGCCTTTCGCGAGCTGGCCGCGGCGGGTGTCATGGCCTCGGCACTCGAGCCGTTCGATCCGATGGAAGTGGCGTTTCACGCACTGGCGGCTGACGACCTGCGGGAAGGTGAAACCTTGCCGGGGGCAGGGCGGACCCTGATCCGCAGCTATCCGCTATCCCCCGATCTTTTGGCAATGTCGCAGGTCTGGCAGGCCGGTGATGGCTTTGCCATAGGTGCCAAGGGCGCGCCCGAGGCGATTGCCGATCTGTGCAAACTGGAACCAGATCAGCGCGCGGTTATCAAGGCGCAACTGGACGCGATGGCCGCCAAGGGTCTGCGCGTTCTGGCTGTGGCCGAGGCATCATGGCCAATGGGGCAAGACCTGCCCGAGACGCAGACCGGGTTTACCTTTCGGCTTCTGGGCCTCGTGGGTCTGGCTGATCCGTTGCGCGGCTCGGTGCCCGCCGCGGTGGCTGAATGTCAGGCCGCAGGGATTCGGATCATCATGATCACCGGCGACCATCCGGTAACATCGCGCGCGATTGCCGCTGAGGCGGGGTTGCGCGGCGATGTTGTGCTGACGGGCGATGATCTTTCCGCGATGGCCGATGATGACCTTGCCAAGGCGGTCACGAGTGTGACGATCTTTGCCCGTATCCTGCCCGAACAAAAGCTGAGGATCGTCAATGCCCTGAAGGCCGAAGGTGCCGTCGTGGCGATGACTGGCGACGGTGTGAACGACGCACCCAGCCTCAAGGCCGCCGATATCGGCGTGGCGATGGGCGAACGTGGCACGGATGTTGCGCGCGAGGCAGCGTCGATTGTCTTGTTGGACGATGATTTCGGCTCGATCGTCACAACGGTACGGCTGGGGCGGCGCATCTATGACAACCTGCGCAAGGCGATGAGCTTTATCCTCGCCGTCCATGTGCCGATTGCGGGCCTTGCGCTGATGCCGCTGCTGTTCGGGATGCCGCTTTTGTTTGGCCCGGTTCATATCGCCTTTCTGGAGATGGTGATCGACCCTGTCTGTGCGCTAGTCTTCGAGGCCGAGCGCGAAGAGGACGGCGTGATGCAGCGCCCGCCGCGTCCGGCGGATGAGCCACTGTTTTCCTGGCCCACAGTGGTCTGGAGCCTACTTCAGGGCGTGATGGTGCTGGGTGTTGCGGGGTCTGCCGCGTGGTTTGCGCCGGGCTATGGCCTTGACCCCGATCAGGTGCGCGGACTGGCGTTCGCCACGCTGGTTCTGGGCGTCGTGGCGCTGATCCTGATTGATCGGTCCAACTCCAACTCAATCCTGTCGGCGCTCTTGCGACCCAACAAGGCGCTGGCGGTTGTGCTCCCGATCATCGCGTCACTGCTGGCAGTGACGCTCTTTTGGGCACCGGCGCGTGATCTGTTCGGCTTTGGCGTACTAAGTGGCGTCTGGCTGGCCGTGCCGCCCTTGGCCGGGATCGGGGTTTTGCTGGCGCTGGAGGCGCTGAAGCCGTTCTGGCGCATGGTCTTGAGCGCGAGCGAACCGGCGGCGGTGAAAGCGGAACCAGCTTGATCGACTGTTCTGCCGTCTGGTCCCGTAGCCGCTAGAGATCGACGCGCCGCAACCTAAGCGCGTTGGTGATGACCGAGACGGAGGACAGACTCATCGCCGCCGCCGCAATCATCGGTGATAGCAACAGGCCGGTGACGGGGTACAACAAACCTGCAGCAATCGGCACGCCAAGCGCGTTATAGGCGAAGGCGAAGAACAGGTTTTGCTTGATGTTGCGCAAGGTGGCGCGGGCCAGTTTCCGCGCCCGCACGATGCCCATCAGATCGCCACCGAGCAGAGTGATGCCTGCGCTCTCCATCGCGACGTCGGCTCCGGTGCCCATGGCAATACCGACGTCTGCCGCGGCTAGGGCAGGGGCGTCGTTCACCCCGTCGCCCGCCATCGCGATCTTGTGGCCAGCCTTGCGCAACTCGTCGATCAGCACCTTCTTGGCTTCCGGCAGGACACCCGCACGCACCTCGTCGATGCCCAGCTCGCCTGCCACAGCCTGCGCCGTGCGTTCATTGTCGCCGGTTGCCATGATGACCCGCAGGCCCAGAGCATGAAGTTCCTTGATGGCCTGCGCGGTGCTGTCCTTGATCGGGTCGGCCACGGCCACGATACCCACGAGGGTTCCATCTGCCGCGATGAACATAGCCGTCTTTCCCTCGGCGCGAAGGGCGTCGGCCTTTTCCTCGGCCGCGCCCGTGTCCAGTCCCATCTCCTTCATCATCGCCGCGTTGCCGAGGGCGACTGAGCGTCCGTCGATTGTACCCTGAACACCCTTGCCGGTGAGCGCCTCGAAATCTGATGCTTCTTGCCGGGCGGCGTCTACCGCTTCGGCCCCCTCCACGATCGCTTCGGCCAGCGGGTGTTCCGAGCCGCGTTCCAGTGCCGCGGCCAGTGACAGCAGCTCGGCCTCGGCCACATCCCCCAGCACCACTATATCGGTCAGCTTCGGCTTGCCCATGGTCAGCGTGCCGGTCTTATCGACGATCAGCGTGTCGACGCCCGCCATGCGTTCCAGCGCCTCGGCATCCTTGATCAGAACGCCAGCCTGCGCGCCCCGCCCCGCCGCCGTTGTGATCGAGCTCGGTGTCGCCAGCCCAAGCGCGCAGGGGCAGGCGACGATCAGCACCGACACGGCTGCGGCCATGGCAAAGACCAGCGCGGGTTCGGGGCCGAAGATCATCCATAGGGTAAAGGCAGAGATCGACACCCCGACCACGGTTGGCACGAAGATTGCCGAGACCCTGTCGGCCAGACCCTGGATCGGCGCACGCGACCGCTTCGCATTCGACACCATTTCAACAATCTGCGCCAGCACGGTATCGGCACCGACCTTGCTCGCTTCGATCACAAGGCTGCCGTTCTTGTTGATCGTGGCACCCGTTACAGCATCGCCCAGACTTTTTTCCACCGGCATCGACTCGCCGGTCAGCATACTTTCATCCAAGGAGGATCGCCCCTCGATCACCACGCCATCGACCGGGACCGCATCGCCGGGTCGCACACGCAGGCGATCGCCCTCTATGATGGAGTCCAACGGAACGTCGCTTTCGGAGCCATCTGCCTCGATGCGCCGCGCGGTCTTTGGCGCGAGATCAAGAAGCGCTCGGATCGCATCGCCCGTGCGTTCGCGCGCGCGCAGTTCCAGTACCTGGCCAAAAAAGACCAGCGCCACGATCACCACCGATGCTTCGAAATAGGTGCCGACGCCATCGCCCGTACGATACTGCGCGGGGAACAAGTCTGGCAGGAACACCGCGAATAGCGAGTAAATATAGGCTGCCGCGACGCCAAGCGAGATCAGCGTCCACATGTTCGACGACCTGTTGACGACCGAAGCCCATCCCCGTTTGAAGAACGGCAACGCGGCCCAAAGGACGACGGGCGTCGCCAGCGCAAACTCAAGATAGCCCGCGGTCTTAGCCCCAAGCCAGTCGCGCACGGGCAAACCCACCATCGGCCCCATCGTCAGCACGATCAGCGGGGCAGCCGCAGCCACCGAGATCCACATGCGGCGGGTGAAGTCGATCAACGCTTGATTCGGCTCGTCCGTCGGCTCCATCGGTTCAAGCGCCATGCCGCAGATCGGGCAGGCGCCCGGCGCATCTCGGATGATCTCGGGGTGCATCGGGCAGGTATACTGACCGTTGGCCGGGGTGGCCTTGTCTTGCCGCTCAGGGTCACCAGAGGCATATGATGACGGATCAGCCTTGAAGGTGGTCTGACATTTCTCCGAGCAGAAATGGAAGGTCTCGCCCTGAAACTCGGCGTGCCGCCCGTCGGGTTTGACCGCGACCGTCATCCCGCAGACCGGGTCCTTTGCCGTCTCGGCTCCCGCCGGAATGTCGGGCGCGGCGTGAGGATGATCGTGATCCATGGGGTGCCAGCCTTTCTGGTTCTGTTGCAGTTTTACGCCTCCAGTGATCGGCCCTGCCGGAACCTTCGCTCCGAGAGGTCGGCGGCAATCCCCACATGACCGCAGGGCACGGTCACGCGGCCGGAGCCTGTGTCGTCAGGCCCAGCACCAGCCAGTCCTGCATTCCGCCGCGGTAGTAATATATTTTTTCCGGCGGAAAGCCGTTGTCGACCATTGCGTGCATCGCGATCGAACTCTGAGGGCAGGCCGGGCCATTGCAAAACGCCACGACTTTCTTGGCGGCGTCACAATTCCAACCTGACGATGAACGTACACATCCCAGCACGTCCAGACGGTCGGCAACTTCTCCAAACGGAATTGACATGCTTCCCGGAATCGTTCCCTTCAGCCGCCAATCGGGATCTCGCATGTCTACCACGACATGGTCGTCATCTCCCAGGCAGTCCAGAACCTCAAGCTCCCCGACAGGTGTAACGCCGTCTATCGGAACCATCGGTTGCAGATACCCGGTAATGAGTTGCATGTCGTTCCGGTGGCGTTCGATTCCAACCGGTCCGCCAGTCAGTTCGACCACCCGTTTTGTCTCGTCCGCCGTGATTTCGAGCAGTTCAACCACAATCAATCTCCGGTCCGGTTCTGTTTCATTAAGCTGCCCGCGCCATCAGCACCTTCAGAGTCTCGCGCTGCATCAGGCTCCGGGTGTCGGCCAAGACCGACAGTTCAAACCACCCGACCCCGAATGCGGCGAACCCCAAGACTGCAATCGCAGCAAGGATGACGGCGCGGAGGTTCGTCTCAAATTGCCTCGACGGCCGTCGCCAGAAGGTCGCGGAGCTCGCCCGCGACGGCCGTCAGTTCAGCGTTTTCGATAGCCTTCACCGACGCCACCGGGTCGACGGCGCTGAAGGATCTTCGGGGAAGACAAAGACATCGGAGACCTCAGCCCTTAAACCGCGACATGGCACTGCTGAAAGAGCTGGAGAGGCTGTCCCACGCTTTGTCGAAGCCTGACTTCATGTCGTGCCAGGCGTCGTCACTGGCTTCGCGCAATTCCTTCAGCTTGGCCTCGGCCTCGTCGCGTTGCGTCCGCATTTCTTTGAGCTGCTTTTGATAGTTGATCTTGGCGTCGGCCTCGGCCTCGTCGACCTTGGCCTTCATCTTGTCGATCTCGGCGTTCCACTGGTTGATGCGCGCCTTGGCCTTCTCGATATACTGTTCGCGTTCGGACATTCATGATCTCCTTCTAATTTTGACCTGAAAAACCTGAGAAGTTGAAGCGTAGCTCACAGTTGGGTTTGCCCGACTGACTTGGGTTAGTGACGGCGCACATCTCTGACGTCCATCCTGTGGCTTTGAGTGATGGAGAACGAATAGATGCCCGATACGGAAAAAATGACGCTGCCTGTCGTCGAACTCGCCCGCGAAAATAACGAGTTCCGCAAGGTCCTGTGGACCGGCGAAAAGACACAGCTGGTGCTGATGGCCATCCCCGTGGGCGGCGAGATCGGCGGCGAGGTGCATCAGGGACACGACCAGCTGCTCTACTTCGTCGCGGGCACAGGTGTGGCCAGGATTGGCGATGTGGAAACGGACATCGCCGATGGCGATGTCGGCATCGTGCCCTCGGGCGTCTTCCACAACTTCCGTAATACCGGGTCCGGGATGCTGAAATTGTTCACTACCTACAGCCCGCCTGAGCATGAGCCGGGCACTGAGCACGCCACCAAGGCTGAGGCTGATGCAGACGAATAAGCCCATGAAGGTCGACACCGTCATCGTGGGCGCGGGGAGCGCCGGGCTGTCCGCCCTGCGTGAGGTGCGCCGCTATACCGACGATTTTCTTGTGGTGAACGACGGCCATTGGGGGACCACCTGCGCCGCCGTGGGCTGCATGCCGTCGAAGGCGCTGATCGAGGCGGCGCACGCGTTTCACCGACGCCTGACCTTCGAGGAATTCGGCATTCAGGGCGTTGAGGGGTTGCGCGCCGACATCCCGGCCGTGCTCGCCCGAGTGCGCAGGATGCGTGACGGGTTCGTCAAGGGGCCAGAGAGCGTGCCAGACAAGCTGGGCGACCGCGCCGTTTCGGGCCGCGCGCGACTTCTGGGGCCCGGCCGGCTGGAGGTGAATGGCGACGAGATCGAGGCGCGCGCGATCATCCTCGCGCCGGGCAGCAGCCCTGTGGTGCCCGGACTCTGGCGGAACTTCGGAGACCGAATCCTGACCACGGACAGCCTGTTCGAGCAGGACGACCTGCCCCGTCGCGTTGCGGTGGTCGGTATGGGCGCCATCGGGGTCGAGATGGCCCAAGCCCTGGCCCGGTTGGGGCTGGATGTGTCCGGGTTCGACGCGGCCGAAACGCTGGGCGGCATTGACGACCGTCAGGTGCTGGAGGCTTTCCGTCCCTTGATCGAGGCCGAGATGGGCTTGCATATGGGCGCGTCCGCCGAACTCGAGGACGCGGGCGGCGCGATCCGGGTGAGCGGCGCGGGTGGGGTCTTCGAGGCTGATGCCGTGCTGGTCGCGATAGGGCGTCGCCCCAACATCGATGGGCTGGGTCTGGACACGTTGGGTGTTCCGCTTGACGACAAGGGGATGCCCCGGATCGATCCCGCCACGCTGCGTATCGACGATTTGCAGATGTTTCTTGTCGGCGATGCGAACGGCTATCGCCCGCTGCTGCACGAGGCCGCCGACGAGGGGCATATCGCCGGGCGCATGGCTGCACCGGATGCTTCGGATCACGGATTGTGCCGGCGCACGGCCCTGTCGATCGTGTTTTCATCGCCGCAGGTGGCGCGGATCGGGCCACCTCTGTCGGTTTTGAATGAAGACACCATCGCTACGGGGAGGGCGGATTTCTCGGATCAGCCGCGCGCCCGCATGACCCAGACCGCTGCGGGCTTGCTGCGCGTTCACGCCGAGCGCGAGACCGGGCGGCTCCTGGCCGCCGAGATGTGCGTGCCAGCCGCCGAACACTTGGCGCACCTGCTGGCCCTCGCGGTCGAACGGCAGATGACCGTGGCGGACATGCTGGCCATGCCGTTCTACCATCCGGTGCTGGAGGAGGGTCTGCGCCGTGCCCTGCGCGATCTTGCGGAGGGTGTGGCGGCCGTCGGTGGCTCGGACCTGTCCGACTGCAAGCCGATGGGTCATGATGCCCTGGACTGACGACGGCCCTGTCGTGCCGGTATGATTTGCGTCTTCGATAATGGATGCTGCATCCACCGATGGACACTATCTCCCAGGCACACCGTCGGTCGGGCGGTCAGACTGAACGGTCATCCATGGGAGAAGTTAGCATCATCGGTGTCGATCTGGCAAAGAACGTGTTCCAGTTGCAAGCGGCGTCGGCGGACGGGTCCGTCGTGTTCCGCAAGAAGCTGTCGCGGCTTTAGTTCGGGCGGTTCATGGCGGGGCAGTCTCCGTGCCAGCCCGAGCGCGGCAGTGCAAAGTCACGGTCTGCGGACCGAGTTTCCTCCGGCGATGATCCGACGGATCAGTGCTGCAGCGGCGCGGTGTTTTGCGGCATCGGCCTCGGACCCCACCGCGTTCTCATGGGTTGCCGCGGCGTCTGTCAGAACGCCCATGATTTCTTTCTCGGGCAAAATTTGCGCGTCATTCAGAGCGAGAAGCAGGGCTTCGCAGATGGTAAGTGCAGCCATTCCTGAATGCATTTGGTCGTCCGTCATAGGGTATTGACCTTTCCGACAAGTGCGACGCGGGGGATGCGCCTGCTGCTTACGGAGCAGACTGGCAAGGATTCTGCTATACTGTGCTGATAGACATCAGTCACAGGTGCGATTTCTTTTGTTAGAAATTCAATGTGTGTCGAAGAGGGACAAATGATCGAAAACACCCCACTTGTCCGCAAGCTTGGCGCATTCGTCGCCCTGTCGGATCCCGAACTTTCCGTGCTTGCATCCTTGCACAAACGCCGCCGCACCTTCGTGGCGGGGCGCGATCTTGTCCATCAGGGCCAATCGGATCAGGCTGCCTATATCCTCGCCTCTGGTTGGGCCTGTTCCTACAAGCTTCTTGAGGACGGGCAGCGGCAGATCGTGGATTTCCAGATCCCCGGCGATTTCCTGGGGCTGCGCAGCGTCCTGTTGCATGTCTCGGATCACAGCATCGAGCCAGTGACGGACATCGAGGTGACGGAAATTCATGTTGCCGACCTTCTGGACGCATTTGCGCAAACGCCCCGGCTGGCCACTGCGGTTCTGTGGGCCGCGTCCCGGGACGAGGCGATGGTGGTCGAGCATCTGGTGGGCATTGGACGCCGCGATGCGGCCGAACGCATGGCGCATTTTCTGCTGGAGCTGGGCGCCAGGCTTGCCCTGATCGGATTGGGGAGCAAGGACGGTTATGCCTGTCCGCTGTCTCAATACCTTCTGGCCGACGCGCTCGGGCTGAGCGCCGTCCACGTCAACCGGGTGCTGAGGCAGTTGCGCGAAGCAGGAATGGTTACGTTTCGGGACGGGTTTGTTGCGTTCGACGACTACGACCAACTGGCCAAGTACGCCCAGTTCGATCCGTCTTACATGGATCAAAAGGGCCGCTTCTCCGTTGACGTCGCTGCGCGTTAGCCTGCCGTCAGATGCGGCCAAGCAGCATCAGAATGACGACGATGATCAGAACCGTGCCAAGCACACCGGTCCCGGCATGTCCGAAGCCATAGCCATAACCCCCGAAGCGCCCGCTGAATCCGCCCAGAAGGAAGATGATAAGTAGAACAACGAGTATCGTACCGAGTGACATAGTGATTTCTCCTTTGATGGGGCGCGGCTCGTCATGCGACGGTCCCGGATTTCAAAATTTTGGGGCGTGGTCGACCATTTCAGTTCCCCTCGATGGTCAAGCCGTGCTCATCGATCTTGAGGTCGATGCCGCTTTGGCGTTCCTGATAGTAGAGGTAGCCTGCCCCGACGGCGCAGACGGCAAGCACTCCAATCAAGACGAACAAGAAGTTGCGACTCATTGCCGTCTTCCTTTCAGCTTTCCGGTGTTAGGCGTGTCCGAGGTGAAGTGCATCAAGAGCTCACTCCGATGGCTTTTGACCCACTATTCGTTGCGGCATCCGGGCACGTTCAGGTCTCTGCAAAAGTAACCCGCAGCGCCGCCGATAACAGCGCCGGTAACAGGGCTTCCGCCAGTTGCTCCGGAAATCACCGCGCCGCCTGCAGCACCGGCAACACCGCGTTCTGTATCGCTTCCGAGACATCCACCGAGGCCAAACAAGACCGGCAGGAGAAGAATGGCTTTGAAGTACATCTGATAATCCTTTGGTCTGTTGGGGCGGAAATCTGTTCGATACTCCGGACGGAATTTGGCTCGTGCGCGATCGCCAAGCGGCAGCGTTGGTCTATTTGTTTGTTTCGGGTGTCATTGCATTGTTCTTTCTCGGACGGTCCGGAAACGAGAAACACGCAAGGCAGGGGAACGAGGGGACAACTTGCCTAGCGTGTCTCTGGCTCACTCGTACTGGTACATGTCCACCGATATTCGGCTAACACTCAGACGATCGCACCGCCGTCGTCGAGCCACACTGATACAGGTTGGTCTTGGCCCGTGAATCCGGAGGTTTTTAGGCCGAATTTGGCGTTTCTACTGGTTTTGACCTTATCCGGCAGGATGCGGGTTCCGGCTTTGCCTTCCAAGATCGCGCGAGCGTCTGTCAATTGGCCAATGCCGGCAAGCTTGCCGCTGGCCTGGACAAAGGCGACTGCGGCACCGACCTTCGGACCCATCGACCCCGGTGAGAGCTCGAGGTCGCCCATCGCCTCGGGTGTCGCTGCGCCAATCGCGCTTTGATCCGCCTTGCCATAGTTGCGGAAGACCGCCGGCACATCGGTCAGCAGCAAGAGCGCGTCCGCGCCCAGCCCCAAAGCCAGCAAGGCCGACGTCCGATCCTTGTCGATTACCGCTTCCACGCCTGTCATCTCTCCATCCGCGTTCCGCACGACGGGAATGCCGCCCCCCCCGGCGCAGATCACGGTGTGCCCGCCGGCCAGCAGCACCTTGATTGCGTCCAGCCCCACGATCCTGAGCGGCAACGGCGAGGGAACGACGCGACGCTGGCCACCGGATGCCTCAGTCACCATGGCCCAGCCATGATCTTGCGCCGCCTGCTTTGCTTCGGCCTCTGTGTAAACGGGTCCAATGGGCTTGCTTGGGGTCTCAAACGCCGGGTCTTTCGGATCGACCTCGACCCGGGTCAGGAGGGTGGCGCATTGCGAGCCCTCAGGCAGGGCGTTCATTAGCTCCTGCTCGATCAGATATCCGATCATGCCCTCGGTCTCGGCGCCCAGCACATCCAGCGGCCAGGGCTTTGCCGGATCATAGGCCGCCCCTTGCAGCGCCAGCAAACCGACCTGCGGCCCGTTGCCGTGCGCCACGATGATCTGATGATCGCGGGCCAGGTCCGCCAGCGCGGTTGCCGCGATCCGGACGTTCGTGTGTTGCGCTGCGGCCGTCATAGGCTCGCCTCGTTGCAAAAGCGCGTTGCCGCCAAGGGCCACCACCACCCGCATCTCAGGACCCCATCGTGGCGACAAGAACGGCCTTGATCGTGTGCATTCGGTTTTCCGCCTGATCAAAAACGACCGAGGCTGCGCTTTCGAACACCTCTTCGGTCACTTCCATGCAGTCGATGCCGAATTTCTGGAACGTCGCGTCGCCCACTTCGGTGTCACGGTTGTGAAAGGCAGGAAGGCAGTGGAGGAACTTGGCGTAAGCGTTGCCGGTCATCTCCATGACCTTTGTGTTGACCTGATAGGGCGACAGGAGGGCGATCCGCTCTTCCCAGACCTCGTCTGGTTCGCCCATCGAGACCCAGACATCCGTATAGACGAAATCGGCTCCTTCAAGCCCTTCGGCGTGCTTCTCGGTCAGGGTTATCCGGGCTCCTGTAGATTCCGCTAGGTCTCGGCACTGCGTGACGAGGCCCGCGTCAGGCCAGCAACTCTGTGGGCCACACAGGCGGATGTCCATGCCGATCAGGGCAGCACCAACCATCAGGCTTGAGCCCATGTTGTTGCCTGCATCCCCCATGAAGCAAAAAGCGATATCAGACAGGTGTTTGTGGGTGAACTCGCGCATGGTCATCAGGTCGGCGAGGATCTGTGTCGGGTGGAAATCATCCGTCAGCCCGTTGAACACGGGCACGCCGGAAAACTCCGCCAGCACCTCGGCATCCTTCTGACCAAAGCCTCGATACTCAATCCCATCATAAAATCGGCCCAGAACCCGCGCCGTATCTTTCATGGTTTCCTTGTGGCCGATATGGCTGCCCGATGGCCCCAAATATGTGACGTGTGCACCCTGATCGTAAGCTGCGACCTCGAACCCGCTGCGGGTGCGGGTGCTGTCCTTCTCGAAGATCAGGGCGATGTTCTTGCCTTGAAGCATTTGCTGTTCATAACCGCCTGCTTTCGCCATCTTGAGGCTGGCGGCGAGTTGCAACAGGTGCCGGATCTCGTCCGGTGTGAAATCGAGCAGTTTGATAAAACTACGTCCGCGCAGGTTCTGTGGCATTGGATGTTCCTTAAATGGGGTCGCGAATCAGGGGGCAGGTCATGCAGTGTGATCCACCGCGCCCGCGTCCAAGTTCCGATCCGGGGATGGTGATGACCTCAACACCCGCCTTGCGCAGAAGGGTGTTGGAGTAGACGTTGCGTTCGTATCCGACGACAACGCCGGGCTCGAGACAAAGCAGGTTGTTGGCATCGTCCCATTGTTCCCGGGCGGATTCGTAGGCATCGCCGCCCGTGGGCACGGTGCGCAGTTTCTTGAGGCCAAGTGCGGCGGCTACCACCTCCAGAAACGGTTTCGTCTCGGCCTCCACGACGACG
Source organism: Ruegeria sp. YKSE079 (assembly GCF_059612845.1). Lineage (NCBI taxonomy): Bacteria > Pseudomonadati > Pseudomonadota > Alphaproteobacteria > Rhodobacterales > Roseobacteraceae > Ruegeria > Ruegeria sp. YKSE079. The sequence goes on from NZ_JBXWRJ010000014.1 coordinate 23,475, forward strand.
TCCTCACCCTTGCCGGGGCGCAGGCTATAACAACGGATGGCTTCGGTGACTTCGGCAAAGACCGTGACCAGATCGCGGTCGCAAAAGGTGAAGACCGTATCGAGGTGCATGGAGCCGCGCGCACGGGGAAACTGGCAGGCAATGACACGTGTCGCACCGCCACCGGTGAACAGCCCCCGAGCAATCTGGCTGACGGCCTGGGGTGTCGTGCGTTCGCCCATGCCGATCAGCACAGTGCCGCCGCCGATCGGCATGACATCACCACCCTCAACCGTTGCCGGGCCATGATCCTGCATTGGATCTCCCCACCAGACGGGAAAACCCGCGTCCTTGAAGTCGGGGTGAAAGCGATAGATTGCGGCGAGGTTCAGCGTCTCCAGCCGCCGCGCGGGCCAGTGCATCGGGTTGAGAGTGACGCCGCCATAGATCCAAGCCGTCGTATCGCGGGTGAAGATGTGGTTGGGCAGTGGCGGCAGGATGAAGTCGGCAGGCTCCAGCATGGGGGCCAGCACACCCTTGTCCGGGATCGGAAGTTCGGCCCTGCTCATCCCGCCGATCAGGATGGTCGACAGCAGATCGGCGTCGACTTCCATCAGGTGGGCCATGAGGTCATCGGCCAGACCCACGCCCACGGTATTGTCACTGATCCGCGCCTCCAGCAGCCAGCGGCGGGCCTCCATGTCTCTGAGCGTTTCCATCAGCAACTGGCGCAGGAACACCACCTCGACCCCGCGATTGCGCATGGCATCGGTAAACGTCATGTGGTCAATCCGCGCCTGTTTGACCCACATCACGTCATCGAACAGCAGCTCGGCGCAGTTGGCGGGCGTCAGTCGCGCCATGGCGGCCCCTGGCTTGTGAACGAGGACGCGGCGCAGCTTGCCCGCTTCGGAATGGACGCCGTAGGAAATGGTCATGTGGGGGATCCTTGCAAAAGTACGCCAAGGCTGAGGGCGGCCATGACAATGATCGTGAGGCCCAAGAGCACCGGCCAGACGAAGCGTAGCCAGCGTTCATAGGGCACCCGCCCGATGGCGAGGCCACCCATGACAACCGCAGAGGTGGGTGTGACCAGATTGACCACGCCTTCTGCCGACTGGAACGCGGTCACCACGAGGCTGCGAGATACTCCGGCGAAATCGCCCACGGGGGCAAGGATCGGCATCGACAGGACGGCAAGGCCCGAGGTCGAGGGCACGAAGAAGGACAGGACGACCTGAATCCAGTACATCACGTTGATGAAGACGACCTCATTGAGGCCCGCGACGGTGCCTTCGGCCCAGTGCAGGATCGTGTCGGTGATGTGGCCCGCGTCCATGATCACGACGATGCCACGCGCCAGCCCGATGATCAGCGCCACGCCCAGCAGGTCGCGCGCACCGCCGACGAAGGCGTCGACCAGTCCCTTTTCTCCCAGCCGTCCTATTAACCCGATGGCGATACCGGCGAAGAGGAACAGCCCGCTCATTTCGGCCATCCACCAGCCGCCCAAGGACACGCCCCAGATCATCACTGCAAAGGTCGCGCCGAAGAGAAGCAGGACGATCTTGTGCAAACCCGTAAAGTCGCTCGCCGCGGCCTCGGTCGCGCTCAGGAAATGCGTTTCGTTCTCGGCCTTTCTGTCAAAGACCAGCGACCGCGACGGATCGGCCTTGACCCGGGCGGCGTAGCGCATGACGTAAGCGACGGCTGCGGCGAAGGTGAGCGCCAACAGAACCAGCCGCAGCATTAGCCCCTCCGTGAACGGTACGCCGGCGGCGTCCGACGCGATCACTGTCGAAAAGGCGTTCACGGTCGAGCCGAGCACGCCCACCCCGGCGCCCAGCAGGATCACCGCCACGGCGGTCAGCGCGTCATAGCCAGCCGCGATCATCACCGGCGTCAGGATGACGTAAAAGGCCAGCGTTTCCTCGGCCATGCCATAGGTCGAGCCGCCCGCCGCAAAGAGTGCCATGAGGATCGGGATCATCCACTTTTCCCGCCCTTCGAGCCGTGCCATCGCCCGCTTGATGCCCGCATCAATGGCTCCAGTGGCCGTCACCACACCGATGAAACCGCCGATCATCAGGACGAACAACGCGACGTCGATGGCATTTGCAGAGTAGCTGCCCGGATCGTAGAAGCCTGCGATGGGAGCGAGGATGACGTCGAAGAAGCCTTGCGGATTGGCGTCGGTGGGCGCGTAGGTTCCCGCCACCGGAACTTCCTTGCCAAGCGCCTCGGACGTCACGCGCTCGTACTGGCCGGCCGGGATCACCCATGTCAGCCCTGCGATGATGACGATCAGCGCGAAAAGAATGGTATAGGCCGAGGGGAAGTGAAAACGGGTGGCGGTTTCGGGTTTGGGCGCTGTGGGGGTTGCCATTGGGTGTCCTTTGCCAGCAAGGGCCGCGATTTGGTGCGCGACTGTTGCAGCAAGGCTAGACGAGGATGGCAGATGGCGGACTGACGGAGGTTAGTGGGGATGTTTAAGGCTGAGGAGTCCGCAGTGCGGACAAAGCGGACCTTTGACGACAACCACAATGCCCGGAATCAAGGCGCTTGCGCCGCCGGGCAGCGCCCGACCGCCCCATGGGCGGGCGCTTTGGTGAGGGTGGCACTGCATTGATTGCACACCGGAAATTTGGCACCATAAAGTGCCCGCCTGATCTGGTGGTGACGCCCACCCGCGGTCGGGCGCGGCCCTCTGTGTGTCCGAAATCGGATGACGGCAAAGGGCTCGAAGCGGACAATCCCTCCCCCAAGTTCACCCGTCACTTGCACCCTCAACCGGCGTCTGCTGGTGCGCAAGGCGCAGCCACTTGCCATCGTCGTTCAGGTAGGTCGAGGTGCAGAGCGCCTCATAGATCGGCTCGTCGCTCCGTTCGGCGGAGACGCGATAGGCCAACACGGCAATGTTGTTTTGCCGTGACAGGTAACGCTCGCTCATCACGACCGAACGCCACCGTTGGGCGACGTCCTTTTCTCTCCAGAGCGCGTCGCCCTGAAGAATGCCTGCAGGGTACGGCAAGACGAAGACAGCGCCCTTTGCCGTCGCGTGACGCGCACTGTCAGCGCCTTGTGTCCAGAAGCGTTCTTCCAGATCCCAGAGGGTGTCATCTGCAGTCATTCAAGGCTCCTTTCAAGATTGGCGGTTGTGCTGGGTGATGGCTGTTTCGCGCAGGGGTTCATCTCACTGGCCTTGTGCAAGCATGGCGACCCAGCCAACGAACAGGGCTGCAGCAATGATCCAGTAGAATGGGGATCCCTGCGGTGGCAGTGCAAGCTTGGCCGAAGTGCCGTCCTGGGGTGAAATTGCGGTCGTCGCCCGCCTCGGCAGCAGGGCAAGAAGTCCCGAGACAATCCTGCTCCGATCCGGAACAGGGGTCGGTACATCATGGAAACGTGTCATCAGCGCCTCCAACCTTTGCCGTGCTGCCGCTGCGGGCAACCTGGAAAGCTCCGAGGCTTCGCTCCAGGGATCAACGCCGAGCCGGGCGAGCATCGATAGAACGGTGACGCTGCTTCCGCGTCGATCTTCACCCAAGGGCGCGTACAGAAACGGTTCAAATTGCGGGTCTTGTCCAAGTTGCGTCGGGGCGTATGCCATTGCGGGATCCTTGCTGGCGCCGTTTGCATGAGCCGAACTGGCCGATGTCATGGTGCCGGTCGAACCAAAACGGGCGGGTGCCACACCTTTGGTCACGACCAACATGACCCAAACCGCGCCACCTTGTGTTGACGCAGATCAATAGAAGGCTACGATAGCCCCGTAGCGCTCACCTTGCGTCGCGTGCCGACGCCGTGCCGGTCCCCAGTTCGATGATTTCGGCTGTGATCGCTTCCTGTCGTACCTGGCGCAGCGTCGCCTCGAATTCGCCCAACTCGCGCGTAATCTGGCTGCCCGCGGCGGACATGGCCTCCATTCTTGCCTCGTTCTCTGCGGCAAAAGCATGAAGCGCCGCCTTGCACACCAGGGCATGGAGATAGTCACCGCTGAGACTATTGATCAGGGCGTCGGTGGGTAGCTGGGTCAGCGGACGTGTCGTTCCAGGCGGCGGCAGGGCCGACAGATCGACCGGCAACAGAACCTGCCGGAGGACTTGAGGTCGCCCGGACGCCCATCCGGCATGGATCATATCCATACGCTCAAAACGACCCTCGCCCAGGGCGCGGTAGATCGCCTTGGCAATCTGATCGGCCAGTCTCGGGATGCCAGGCGTGCGCGAGGACATCGGCGCGGACCAGACCGGATGGAGACCGCGCGCGGCAGCGATCGACAGACCACGGGTGCCGATCAGAAACAGGCTGGTGGCCGGCAGGTCGTCTTGGATGCTGTCAAGAACGCGTTCGCTGAAGGCACCGGCGAAGCCCTGTTCGGCGCAGAACACCAAAAGACCGATGCGACCGTCGGTTCGGCCGCGAGAGGTCTCGGCCGGTGACATAGGACCTGCGGGTCCAAGCGTGTTGGATATGGCGGCGGCAATTGTTGCGGCATAGCTGTCGACGGCCTTGATCTCGGCGCGGGCGGTGCTGGCGCGCGCGGCGGCGATGCCCTTCATCGCGTTTACCACGGCTCCCAACTGGCGAATGCCGTCGATCCGGGCGCTGACATCGGCCAGTCGTTCGGTCATGTCGCTGGTTCCGTATCTTCAAGCTGCGTCGCAAGGCGGGTCATCGCGGCCATCAAGGCGGCCCGCGCCGTCTCATTCAGTTCCCCGGTCTCGGAAAGGACGCGCAAGACATCGGCGGCGTCCCGGTCAAGGATATCCGGCAGTTCATCCCGAAAGGTGGCAACAGCATCGAGTGACAGGGGGTCAAGCAGTCCCGACTGCACAGCGAGCAGGAGCGCCACCTCATCTGCCAGGCGAAGCGGTGCGTTCTGCGGCTGACGCAGGATTGCGCGGATCCTTTTCCCGCGTCTGAGTTGGTCGCGCACGCGACCTTCGGGCATGCCTCCGAACCGGGTGAAGACCTCGAGCTCCAGAAACTGCGCATAGTCGAGCCGCAGCGTGCCGGCCGCCTTGCGCAGCACGGGCGCTTGGGTCTTGCCGCCGACACGGCTGACGCTCAGCCCCACATCCACCGCCGGTTTCTGCCCCTGATGAAACAGGCTCGAATCCAGCACGATCTGCCCGTCGGTGATCGAGATCAGGTTGGTCGGGATATAGGCCGACAGGTTCCCGGCATCAGTTTCGGCGATCGGCAAGGCGGTCAAAGACCCGCCGCCACGCGCCTGAGACAGTTTAGCCGCCCGTTCCAGCAGGCGGGCATGGATGTAGAACACGTCCCCCGGATAGGCCTCGCGCCCCGGAGATTGCCGGGTCAGAAGGGCGATCTCGCGGTGGGTGGCGGCGTGTTTGGACAGATCGTCGATCACCACGAGGGCATGACCGCCCTGGTCGCGGAAATACTCCGCCATCGTGACGCCCGCATAGGGTGCTATCCATTGCAGCCCCGGCGCCGAGGCGGAGCCCGCGACAATCACGATGCAGCGCGCGAAATTCCCATGCGCCTGCAGCGCGTCGATGGCGCGCCGCACGCTGGATGTCTTTTGCCCCACCGCGACATAGACGCAGATCATGTCGCTGTGCGCTTGGGCGATCATCGTGTCGGTGGCCAGTGTCGTCTTTCCGGTGGAATGGTCGCCGACGATCAACTCGCGCTGGCCCCGGCCAAGCGCGAACAGTGTGTCCATCACGAGTATCCCGGTTTGCACCGGCTGGGTCACGAGATCTCGTTCGATGATCGACGGCGCTGGGCGCTCGATCGGCCACCGCTCTTCGGCCTCAATTGCCCCCTTTCCGTCCAGCGGGCGGCCGAGCGGGTCGACGATGCGCCCGAGCAGCGCCTCTCCGACAGGCACGCTTACCACTTCGCCGGTGCCGAAAACGGCATCGCCCGCCTCGACCTTGGTCGCGGCATCAACGAACACGCAGCCAATCAGATCGGGGTCCAGAACCCGGGCGAACCCGAACTGGCCGCCCTCGAACCGCAGGACTTCGTCAAGCCGAACGTCGCGCAATCCCGAGATCATCGCCACACCGTCCCCGATCTCTTCGACACGGCCTCTGTGTTCGGGTCGCGGACCCAGTGCCGCGCGACGCACTGCGCCTTGCGCCGATGCGAACCAATCCGGTGTATCAACCGGCATCCTCGACCTCCTTCAGGATATTCTCCAGATCGGCCCGCCAGCTGTTGTGAAGCACGAAATGCCCGCTGCGGAGTTCCAGTCCGGCGATCAGATCGGGATCGGTGACAAGACGAACGCTGGGCGTGCCGTCCAACGCATCCTTTACCGCTTGTTCGATCTTGGCCCTTTCCGCACCCTCCGGGGCTGTCGCGGTGATGATCTCGATATCGCCTGCCGAGGCTAAAAGCGCCGTTCGGTCGGAATCGGACATTTCCGCGATCGCCTCGACAAGTTGCGCAAGGAACGTCGCCTGAACCTCGGTTGTGTTGAACCGTCCCAGAAGCCGGGCAGCAATCTCGACCGACAATTCGGCGGCCCTCGTTGCGTTCTCTTTCCGCGCGGTGTTTCGGTCGCGGTCAATGGCGGCGCGCGCGGCAGCGATCAGGGAGTCTGCATTGGTTTGCGCATCCTTCAGCGTGGCTTTCGCGACTTTGTCCGCCGCCGCCTTGGCCTCGACAAGTATGGCATCGCGTTCCGCCGCGATTCCTGCGCGGGTCTCAACCACCTCGGCCAGCGCAGCGTCGGCTTTCGCTTGTGCTGTCTTGCCTTCATCCAACATGGCTTGCGCCGCTTCCTGGCGCCGGGTGATCGCCCCGGCTATCGGCCGCCAGAAAACGCGGCTGAGCAGCCAGACGAGGATCAGGACGTTGATGGCCTGAAGACCCAGTCCCCACCAATCGAGGGTCATGCGCTCATGCCAGTAGCGGGTTGGCGAAGAGCAGCAGGAGCGCAATCACCAGACAATAGATTGCCGTCGTCTCGATCATCGCAAGCCCAACGAACAGCGTGCGCGAAATCGTGTTTGCGGCATCGGGCTGACGGGCAATGGCATCCATCGCGGCGGCAACGGCGCGCCCCTCGGCAAGTGCGGGGCCGATAGCGCCGAAGGCCACCGCAAAGGCGGCGCAGAAGATACTGGCAAGCGGAGCATAGTCCATCATGAATCCTTTTTCGTTGTGGAAGGGGCAAGGTCGGTATTCGGTGGGGTGCGCGCGCCGTCCTCGACTGCGGAGGTGATGAACACCATCGCCAGCACCGCAAAGATGTAGGCCTGCACCAGCCCGGTCAGCAGATCGAGCGCCATCAATGGGATCGGTACCAGCAGGCCCGCCAGCGAGGCGACGATGCCAATGACGAACACGCCGCTCATCACGTTGCCGAACAGTCGGACGAACATGGAAAAGACCCGCGTCAGGCTTTGCAGGATGTTCAGCGGGATCATCACCGGATTGGGCGCGGCGAAAGTTTTCAGCCAGCCGCCAACGCCGCCCGCGCGTATGCCGAACCAGATCACGGACAGGAACACCAGAACGGCGAGGGCTGCGTCGGTTTCAAGCTGTGCGGTCGGAGGGTCGACCCCCGGGACAAGCGAGGACCAATTCGCCACGAGGATGAACACAAAGAGCGTGCCGATAAACCCTCGGTAGGGTGCGGGCGCCGCGCCCGTTGTCTCGTTAATCTGGGTGTCGAGCGTGGCGACCATCAGTTCCAGCGCGGCCTGCCGCCGGGTTGGTCTGAGGTCTAAGCGGCGGGTCAGGGCAAAAGCCCCGAACACCAGTATCGCCATGATCGCCCATGTCGTGACGATGGCTTGCGTGATCGGAACCGGTCCAATCTGGAACAGGACGGTGGAGTCGAGCGGAGAGTTCATGGTTGGGTTCCCCGCAGGTTGCGCAGCATGATCCACCGAGCGCAAAGAACGCCCGCAAGGGTCGCCAAAAGGGCAAGGCCGCCTGCCAGCACGGCGATGAAGAACCCGGTGGCCAGAAGCGAGATGCGCGCGAGGGTCAGGACGACCGCCCCGAGCGGTTGGCCACCACCCACGATCAGGTTGGCAGTCTCGCGCAGTGCGCGGAAATAGCCCCATCCGATGAAGAACCCACCCAGAAAGCAAACCGGAAGAAGGACGATTAGCGGGAGAGTGGAGGGATCGGTCATCGTGCGTTCATCCATTTCCAAGCGGTCCAGCCGCCTATGCAAAGCCCGAGCAGCATCATCGGGGCGCTCCAGAAGATGCCCGTCTCAAATTGCGTATCGAGCCAGCGTCCGAAGAACAGGCCCGCCAGAGTCGGCACCACGAAGATCCAGCCCAGCACGCCGATCTGCGCCAAACGTCGACCGACGGACATGTCACCTTCTCGCAGCCATTTCTCGTGACGGCTGCGATGCTTGCGGATTTCCTCGATCAGAGGATCAGTTTCGGGGGGCTTTGATGGGTCTTCGGTCATCGGAACCGTCCCGTATCCGCGCCCTGGCGCAACCTGCTGACCATCTGGCGGATGGCGTCCATCTGCAGGCGCATCGTCTCGACATGTTCGACCCGTTCTTCGTCGGCGTCGGTCTGAAACCGGGTCAGAACCTCCGCGTCCAGCGTGGCCAGATCGTCGCCCGCTACGGCCTCGCGGGTTGCGATCGCGACACTGCTACCGCCAGTCACAGTCAGCACCCCGCCGCGCAATGCGCAGAACCGCTCGAGACCGACGGTCTTCCAACTGAGGATGGAAACCGAGAGCGCGGTCAGGAATGGGGCGTGGCCTGGCCGAATGCCGAAGCTGCCGCTAGCGTCCTGAGCCCGCAAGCTTTCGGCATCCTCGTCCACAACGACGGACAGGGGGGTCACGATCCGCAATCTCATGCAGCGGCCTCGGCGTCGGTGGCTTCCGAGGCATTTGCGGCGGCCTCTTTCTGTCTTGCGTCCTCCAGCGTTCCGACCATGTAGAGCGAGCTTTCGGACCACGCGTCGGCTTCGCCGTCCAGAATGGCGCGGCACCCCGACAAGGTCTCGGAGAGGGGCACGCTGGCGCCCGGTGTGCCGGTAAAGGCCTCGGTCACCATGAAGGGCTGGGTCAGGAACCGTTGCAACCGGCGTGCGCGTTTGACGATCAAGCGGTCGGCGGTGCCCAGTTCCTCGCCCCCCAGAAGTGAAATGATGTCAGTTAACTCGCGGAACCTTGCGAGCGCCTGCCGGACCGCCTCGGCGGTCTGGTAATGCTCGTCACCGACAACCAGCGGATCGAGCAGCATCGATGACGAGCCCAGCGGATCAATCGCCGGATAAAACCCCTCGGACGCCTGGGCGCGGGACAACATGATGACGCAATCCATGTGCCCGGAAATCGTGGTCACAGCGGGGTCCGTGAAATCGTCGGCAGGCACATAGACCGCCTGAATGGCGGTCACGGCAGAGCCTGCCACAGAGGCAATACGCTCTTGCAGGCCCGCCACTTCGGTCGCAAGCGTCGGCTGGTAGCCCACGCGCGAGGGAAGGCGGCCCAAAAGGCTCGATACCTCGGCCCCGGCCTGAACAAAGCGGAATACGTTATCCATTAGAAGAAGGACGTTCTTGTGCTTCTGGTCGCGGAAGTATTCCGAAATCGTCAAGGCTGTCAGCGGAGCCCGCCAGCGCGCTCCGGGTGGCTCGTTCATTTGGCCGTAGACCAGCACGGTGCGCTCCAGCACGCCCGAGTCCTGCATTTCAGTCAGTAGCTCATGCCCTTCGCGTGATCTCTCACCGACGCCCGCGAAGACCGAGATACCTTCGTATTTCTCGACCATGGCGCTGATCAGTTCCATCACCAAAACGGTCTTGCCCACGCCTGCGCCGCCGAACATCGCGGCCTTGCCGCCCTGAGCCATCGGCGTCAGCAGGTCGATCACCTTGATCCCCGTCTCGAACACATCGGTGGCGCCAGTCTGGGATTTCAGAAGCGGTGGCAGGGCGTGGATCGACCGTCGCGGTGTATCGTCAGGAAGGGCAGGCCCGTCGTCCTGCACGTTGCCCACGACATCCAGAAGCCTTCCAAGAACGGCTTCGCCCACGGGCACGGTAACCGACCCGCCGCTGGAATGAACCAAAACGCCACGGGCAAGGCCCGCGGTGGATTGGAACGCCACCGCGCGTATTGTCTTTTGATCGAGGTGGCTGTGGACTTCGAGAGTAAGGACGGTCGGGCGGTCCCATTTCACGACCAGGGCAGAATTGATCGGTGGCAGCTCGGCCCCGGCAAAGACAACATCTACAACCGCCCCTCTGACGGCATGCACAACACCGTCGAGAGGCAAGCCGCAATCATCCACCTGTGCGCCGTTCCCGACCCGGGTAGTGTCCATGTTCGGTGTCTGATCTGAGCTTTTGGGTGTCAAACGGGGCCTCTTAGTTTGCCTGTCGCGGGCAGCCAGTCAGAAAACAACAGCCTGCGGGGAACACTTGAAAGCAGCATAGAATTTTCAGCGTCGGTGGGCGCTAACCTGCATCAATGCGTCCACCACGGTCGTTTGCCACACAGGGCGTATGCGCCGCTCCGGCTTTGGTCAGCACGAACAGATCAATCCAGAAGAGGCGGTCAGACACAAAACGCATAAGCATAGGACCGCAAAGATGACCAAGCGCACGCCGCAGCCCCAAGCACCTACGCCAGACGCACAGCAGGTCCAACTTCCCGCCAAGATCGCCGCTGCGTCACAGCAGAAAGCCGAGTCAAAAGAGGCGCATTCGCATGAAAACCTTGATCGCGCGTCACGGGCAGCGGTCGCCTATATGTCGGCCGGCGTGTCGCCGCATGCGTTCATCGAAGCCTGGAGCGATTGGGCACAGCATCTGGCCAAGGCTCCGGGTCGCCAGCTTGAACTGGCCGAGCGCGCGCAGGAAAACATGACAAGGCTGTTAGGGCAGTCGCTTTTGCCAAACAGCGACGCGGAACCGGCCTTTGTGCCAAAGGCCTACGATCATCGTTTCCGGCATCCCGGATGGGAAAAGCCGCCGTTCAGAAACATGCAGCAGGGGTTTCTCGCGGTGCAGGACTGGTGGGATTATGCAACCGACCATCTGCGCGGATTGCGTCCTGAGGATGCAGACAGGACCCGCTTCATGGCGCGCCAGGTGTTGGACCTGTTGTCTCCGTCCAATTTCCCCGCCCTTAATCCCGAGATCATCGAGGAAACGCGCAAGAGCAGCGGCAAGAATTTGGTGGAGGGTGCGCGCAACTTCATGCATGATTTTGTAAACACCGTTGCTCAGGTCCATGAACCCGCACCAGAGGGCTTTCAGATCGGTAAGGATCTGGCCTGTACACCCGGCGAGGTGGTGTTCCGCAATGATCTTTTCGAGTTGATCCAGTATGCGCCACAGACCGATAAAGTGCAGGCCGAGCCGATCCTGATCGTTCCGGCCTGGATCATGAAGTACTATATTCTTGATCTCTCGCCGCATAATTCAATGGTCAAACACCTTGTGGATCAGGGATTTACCGTCTTCATGATTTCGTGGTGCAACCCGACCGCTGATCAAGCAGACCTGTCGCTGGAGGACTACCGCGAACGCGGCGTGATCGCGGCTCTCGATGCGGTGAATGCCATCGTGCCGGAGCGCAAGGTTCATGCGGTCGGCTATTGCTTGGGTGGCACAATCCTCGCGATCGCGGCGGCCACGATGGCGCGTGAAAACGACGAACGGCTTGCGTCGATCTCGCTCATGGCAGCACAGGTCGACTTTGCCGAGGCGGGCGAGTTGCTGTTGTTTCTGGATGAAAGCCAGATCGCATTCCTCGAGGACATGATGTGGGAGAAAGGCTATCTTGACCGGCCCCAAATGGCGCGCGCCTTTTCTGCTATCAGGTCGGAAGACCTTATCTATTCCCGTGCCGTGCGGCGCTATTACCTTGGGAAAGAGGACCTGCCGACCGACATGGGAGTCTGGGTTTCGGACACGACCCGGATGCCAGCCCGAATGCATTCAGAGTATCTGCGCGGCCTGTTCCTTGAAAACCGGCTGACGGCAGGCCGGTTTGCCGTCAACGGACGAGTGATCGCGCTCAAGGACATCTCGGCTCCGATATTCGCCGTGGGCACAGAAACCGACCACATCGCGCCGTGGAAGTCCGTCTACAAAACCCAACTGTTTACCGACAGCGATATGACTTTTGTTTTGACGAGCGGCGGCCACAACAGCGGGATCATAAACGAGCCAAAGCTGGCGCGCGGTCACCATCGGATCTCGCGTCGTACTGCCGGGTCTCTTTACGTGGGTCCCGAAGCTTGGGTTGCGCAAAATACGCCGCAACCAGGCTCTTGGTGGCCCGCGTGGACGACCTGGCTGGAAGAGAATAGCAGCGGTGTCACGCCGGCACCCTCCGTCGGTGTGCCAGATAAGGGCTTGGTCCCACTCGTGTCGGCACCTGGCGCCTACGTTCACCAAACCTGATACCACGCCCACTTTTGACGGTGGTAGGCCGCAGTGAGTGGACGCGTCATCGGGCCATGAAACGAAGCGGCGCGATTCATGAACCCCGTGGTGGGGACTTTCGACCTAAGGCGGATAATGGCCAACCGCACCGCAGTGAAGATAAACGTAGCACGCAGCTAACGCCGATCAGTGCGGTGAAGATTTATCTGCGGCACACACGTTCGTGTCGTCCAGCCAGACGATGAAATGAACGGAGAGGCGTCATGATCGGATATGTTGCGAATATCGAGGAACTGACGGAAGAAAACACCGACTTTCGGCGTGTTCTTTATTCAGGAACAAAGCTGCAACTGGTTCTGATGTCACTCGAGCCGGGGACTGAAATCGGTGGCGAGATACACGCTGACACGGACCAGTTCTTTCGCATCGAAGACGGCAAGGGACGTGTCGTGATCGACGGCACGCCGCACAAGGTTGGCCCCGGCGATGGTGTGGTTGTGCCCGCAGGTGCCCATCACAACGTGATCTGCACGGGCCATGAGGCGCTCAAGCTTTATACCCTTTACGGTCCACCGCATCACGAGGACCAACTGGTTCAAAAGACCAAGGCCGAGGCGGATGCATCCGACGAGGCTTTCTCGGGAGAAGCCACCGAGCAGACGGCAGAGGTGGTCCGGGTATCGGCCCAAACATGATGCGCGATGCATTCAGGCCGCTCTCGGACAGAAGGTCAGGCGGCACAATACCCCACTCCCCAACAAACAAAGGAAATCAAAATGTCACTTGATAGCAAGACGAACCCTCAAGCTACCGCCGCAACTGATATCGAGGCGGTCAGCCGTCAATTGGCCGCCCTGCGAGAGGATTTGTCGCGACTCAGCGAGACTGTCAGCGGGATCGCGGGACGGCGCGGCAGCCGCATGGCCGCGGACATCGCGGAAGGCTTTGACGAAGCGAAGCATTATGCAGCAAGCAAGGGCCGCTCTGCAGAGGCGCAACTGGAGGAGTCCGTTGCGGCCCACCCTTTCATGACAATTGGCCTCGCCGCGGGTGCGGGTTTTTTGGTTGGCGCCCTGTCGCGGCGCTGATGGGTATTGCCGATCTTGCTTGCTCTGGCCGGGGGACTGACCGCAGCCGCAGGAGTGGCGTTCCTGACGGCCTGGGCGTATCTCACGCTCAGTATCGCGGTAGGGCAAGGTCCGGCGTCCCTCTTGATCGGCCTCGGATTAACAATTTTGGCTGCGGTCCTTCTGGTCTTCGCCAGAAGTCGATTTGCGAAAAGGGCTCTGACCGACCCACCGGTCTCCCAACCGGCGGCACCTGCAACCGGCGAAACCGGATTAGCCTCTCAGATTGCGTTCACGGCAGCATTTGTTCTGGCGCGATCCCTGGGCGAGGGCAGGCGGGACTGAAATTGGCCCGGTTCACCCAAGTTGGCGCGCCACGATTCAATCTGTGCAGCCTCTCCCAGAATTATCCATTTGCAGGAGACTCATAATGACCTTTGATTTCAACGACGAGACAGCCATCGTGACTGGTGCGGCGTCGGGAATTGGTGCCGCAATTGCGCAGGATCTGGCAGGCTCTGGGGCTAGGGTTATCTTGGTGGATATGGACGAGGCGGGGATGGCCGCCGTGGTCAAAAAGATCGAGGCATCCGGTGGCACCGCTTTCATCCACAAGACCGACACAAGTGCTGCCGCTGATGTGGAGGCTCCTGTGGCTTTTGCTGTAGCGCAGACGGGTGGACTGCACCTGCTTGTCAACAATGCTGGTATTGGTGGCCCTGCGCACCCGGTTGGGGAATATCCTCTGGATGGATGGCAGCAGGTCATCGACGTCAACCTGACCGGTGTGTTTCATGGCATGCGCTTTGGCCTTCCCGAAATGGTCAAGGCGGGCGGCGGCGCGATCGTCAATATGGCGTCTATCCTCGGGTCGGTCGGTTTTGCGACGGCCGGTGCCTATGTCGCCGCGAAACATGGGGTCGTTGGCCTGACAAAGGTCGCGGCCATCGAATGCGCGAAGGCCGGGGTTCGGGTAAACGCGGTTGGTCCGGGCTTCATCGCGACGCCGCTTCTGGAAAAGAACCTCGACGCAGCGGCGCTGGACGGCATCGCCGCCCTGCACCCAATCGGGCGGCTCGGTGAGGCTGCGGAGGTGTCGGCGATGACCTGTTTCCTGCTCTCGGATCAGGCCAGTTTCATCACTGGAAGCTACCACCTCGTCGACGGGGGCTATACCGCGCAGTAAGCACCCGCTGCGTGGGCCTAACCGGTAACAACCCCATCGCCCACGACGATCTGTCGCCGACAGAAACCGGCAATCTTTTCGTCATGGGTCGAGATAAGGAAGGTCGTGCCTTCCTCGCGGTTGATTTGTCCGATCAGGTCCATCACCTGGTTTGCCGAGTCTCGGTCGAGGTTCCCGGTCGGCTCGTCCGCCAGCACCAGTTCCGGGCTGTTCATCAAGGCACGGGCAACAGCGACTCGTTGCTTTTGCCCGCCCGAAAGGTTGGCCGAGGGGAATTCGATGCGGTCGGCGAGCCCCATGCGGGACAAGAGATCGCGGCCACGCGCACGGGCGGCAGGCGTCTCGCGCCCTTCACGTACGGCCGTGGGGAAGACCACGTTTTCGAGCGCGGTGAAATCCGGCAAAAGGTTGTGGAACTGGAAAACGAAGCCGATGTGGGCATTGCGAAACTCAGTCAGGGCCCAGTCATCGGCGGAAATCATGTCCTCGCCCAGCATGACATAGCTGCCCGATGTCGGCTTCATCAAGGTGCCCAGTATCGTCAAGAGCGTGCTCTTGCCCGACCCCGACGGCCCCAGCAGTGCCGCCATCTCGCCGGTGTCCAGGCGCAAGGAAAGGCCGCGCAGGACCCGTGTCGCGGCCTCTCCCGTCCCGTAGGTCTTGAACAGGTCGGTTACCTCCAGAAGCGCGCTCATTGGCCTATCGCCGTGACGGGATCCACGCGGGCGGCCGAACGTGCGGGCAGGATCGAGGCGAGGATCGCGCCGATCACGGTCAGCGTGATGGCCAGGCCATAGGATCCTTGCGTGATGTCCATCGGCAGGGTTCCCGGCTCAAACGCGTCGCGCGACGGAAACGGCAGAAGGGCAAGGTATCCCAGCGCCGCGCCCATGATACCTCCCATCAGCCCGATCAGCGCGCCCTGCGTGACGAAGACGAAGATGACGAACCCGCGCCCGGCTCCCATCGCGCGCATGATCCCGATCTCGGGGCGGCGGCGGTAGGTCGACAGCAAGAGCGCCGAGGCGACGCCGATCACGATGGTGATGAGCGCGAAGGTTTTGAGGAAATACCCGGTCTGCGCCTGTGCGTTCAGCGCCTCCATCAGTTGCTCCGCCCCGTCCGTCCAGGGCACCGCGTCAAGGCCCGTCAGGGCGCGGATCCGCAGGGCCGTGGCATCGGCCGCGTTCAGATCGTCCAGCTTGATCTCGATCCGCGTGATGCCTTGCGGCATGGCATAGAGCGTCCGGGCGGTCGCCAGGCTGACGAAGGCCCGCGCGCTGTCCATGCCGCCATTGCCGGTCTTGAAGATACCGCTGAGCGTCAGCGCCGCCGTGACACCGTTCGAGCTTTCAAGCCGCAGCGTCTGGCCGATCGACAGCGCCAGATCATCGGCCAGATCGCGACCCAGCACGATCAGGCCCGACCCAAGCCGCACATCCCCCTCGACCATGTAGCCCGCCAGATCGAGGATGGCGGATTCGCGACCCGACTCCACCCCGGTCACGCTGACCTGTGCGACCTGCGCCCCGCGCGTGACGAACCCCGCGCCGCTGATCTGCGGCGAGACGGCCCTGACCCCCGGAACCCCTTCGATCAGGGGCAGCCAGGTCGCGGCCTCGGACAGCGTCGCGGTACGCGTGCGCCCCCGTTCGGCCACGACCAGCACATGGCCCTCGGGCGAGATCAGCACGGACGGGTCGTCGGTCTCGGCCTCGATGGTGATATGGCTGATGTCGCCGACGGTGCGCGACAAGATGAATTCGGCCAGCCCCCCGATCAGGGCCGACATGAAGATGAAGATGAACACGCCCACCGCCACGCCTGTGACCAACAGGGCCGTCTGGGCCTTGCTCGCCGTCAGGTACCGGGTCGCGATCTTCAGGACATAGAGCATCAGGGTTGATCCACCGCGACCGTCTGCCCATCCGCGATGCCTGTGGCGTCCACGATCACCGCCTCGCCCGCCTCAAGGCCCCCGGTCACGATCAGGCGCGCGGCTGGCCAGTCCACCACCGTCACGGGCCGCAACTCCGCCACGTCGTCCGACACCACGAAAACCCCGTCGCCGTTCAGCAGGGCGGTGCGCGGCACGGTCATCGCGGCCTCGCGCTGCTCGACGATGATATTCGTCGCCACGGTAAGGCCGATGGGGGCCGAAACCGGGCTGTCGAAGGCGATCTTAATGGCAAGGCCCCCGGTGGCCTCGTCCACGCGGTTCGACACGAAGCTGACGTGACCCTCGCGCGTGGTGGATTCCCCGGCCAGTTGCACGATGGCGGGCAGATCGACCTCGATCTGCGTCGCATAGGCCTCGTCCACATCCGCTTCGACGACCAGTTCCGTGAGATCGGCCAGGGTCAGCAAACGTGCCGACGGGCCCACGATCTGCCCCGCCTCGGCGTCAAGCTCAAGGACGGTACCCGCAACGGGCGCCCGGATCGTGTAGGTGCCAAGCACGATCTGCGCCTGGTCGAGCAGCGCGGTCAGGCGCGCCACCTCCTGTGCCGCGGATCGCAGGGCGAAGGCATCTGCCTCAAGCACGGTCCGAGCGACGTTGTCGCCCAGCACGACAGCGCGATCATAGGCCGCCGACACTTGTTGCTGCGTCACGAGCGCAGCGTCGAGCGCGGCCATGGCCTGCCGGACGGCGGCGGTCTGCGCGCCCGCATCGAGCTGCGCGAGGATCTGTTCTGCCTCGACCATGTCACCCTCTGCCACCGGAAGCTGCGCGAGGGTGCCGGAAACCACCGATCTGACATCGACGGACCGAACCGCCGCGATCCGGCCGTTGACGGCAAGCACACGCGTGACCGGGGCGAGGGTCGCGATCTCGACCGTGACAACGGTCGGCCGTGCCATCCAGACCTGCGACCAGACCAGGCCGCCAACCGCAAGGGCCAGCAGGCCCGCAACCCCCCAAAGCCATCGGCGACGCCTTTTGACAGGCGCGGGCGCGACCGGGCGCAGGGCTGGCACGCGCGGCGCGGATGCAGCCTCGTTTTCCGTTGCGGCGCGGGGGTTATCCCGTGTCTCCATGGTGTTTGCCGAGGCCAAGCTGGATCCTTTCCGAACGTCATTCCGCATGGGCGGAGTGATGGCTCCGATCAGACAGCGGCCGGGACAAGATATCCGGCCAGCGCGACCGCGCCCTGACATGGATCAGGGACGCCACCGGCATCGCCATGGCATTTAGAAAGGGAAGAGGCCACCTGCGCGCGCGTCGCCCGGCCTTGAGCCGGTTGTCCAATGGGAGGCCCCGATGCCCGACGATCCATATGAGGTGCTTGGCCTGACCAAGGCCGCATTGGCCGACGACATCAAGAAGGCGTATCGGAAACTGGTGCGGACAAGCCATCCTGACTTGCATCCCGACGATGCCGGGGCCGAGGCGCGGTTCAAGGCAATCTCTGCTGCCTATGAGATCCTGAAAGATCCCGAGACCCGCGCCCGATATGATGCGGGAGAGATCGACGGGCGCGGCGCAGAGCGCCCACAGCGGCAGTACTATCGTGATTTTGCAGACGCGTCGGATAACGCCTACCAGCAAACGCGCGGGTACGGGCAGAATGCCGATCCGGCTGACATCTTCGCGGAGATCCTGCGCAATCGTTCGCGGTCGTCCGGTGGCGACTTTTCTGACCGTGGGTTTTCAGCCCATGGCCCGGATGTGCGCTATACGCTTGAGGTGCCGTTTCTGGATGCAGCACGAGGTGCCGAGACCCGTATCACACTGCCGGATGGCCAGAGCCTCGCCGTCAAGATCCCAAGGGGCACCGAGGACGGCCAGACGCTCCGGTTGCGCGGAAAAGGCGCGCCCGGCTTCGGTGGTGGTCCGGCAGGGGATGCGCTCGTCACCGTTCTGGTGCGGCCCCACCCGGTGTTCCGTCGTGACGGCGACGACATTCTCCTGACGCTCCCGATCACCATCGACGAGGCTGTTCTCGGCGGCAAGGTCACGGCACCGACCATCGACGGCCCCGTAGGTCTCACCATTCCCCCGGGGACAAGCTCGGGCCAGGTTCTGCGTCTGCGGGCGCGCGGGGTCGCACGGGCAGGGCGCCAGACAAAGGGCGACCAGCGGGTCGAGCTGAAGATCGTCGCGCCGCCTGACGTGGACGTTGGACTGCGCGAGTTCCTTGCGGAATGGCGCAAGACCCATGCCTACGACCCGCGCGCCGATCTGAAGAAAGGGGCAGGGACATGACAGACCGCTATTCCGAAGACGACGTCGTTGCCAGCGTGACGCGGCTGACCCGCAGCCAGCTTGTCACCTTCATCGAATGTGATTTCGTCAGGCCAGAGCGCGAAGCGGGCGCGTATGTCTTTCGCCGCATCGATCTCGCGCGGCTGGAGCTTTTGTGCGATCTATCCCAAGATCTCGATCTGGATGAGACCGGCCTGGGCATCGTGATCTCGCTCATCGACCAATTGCACACCGCGCGGCAGGATCTCGCGACCATGGCACGCGTGATAGCCGCCCTGCCGGCCGAACTGCAGGCCCGGATCATGGCGGAAATGAAAAGGCCTTGAGCGGAATTCCAGCGGGACCGAGAAGCGGTGTTCCTACGTCCAACAAAACGCTACGCCTGTTCCCGGCGCCGACGTTGGCATGCGGGTCACGCAGCGCCTGCCCCATCAAAGAAGAATGGTTTTTCTTGTCGCATAATCGTCGCAACGTCTTTGCTAAGGTCTTTCTGAGACTCAGTCGCTTCTGGCGCCGATGGAAGATCGGATGGATTTGCTCTATGCTTCTTCTGGTTAGCAGATCTGGCTCAGCAAACCTTGTGCGGATACTGGCACCACAAATTACTTAACATAAACTTCATTATGCGCAAATATACTTAATGTTGCGATAGTACATTTTCGTATGTATGTTGAAGCCTGTCACAGAGGGTCCTCAGCATGCGTCATCTACTCAAGAAGCTCCTCCCCTCAGTCGCAGTCGCTTTGACTGTGACTATTTCTTCGTTGCCGATGCCCGCCCGCGCGCAGACATACCCGATCGATTGCGCGATCCTCCTGTGCCTGTCTGGCGGCTGGCCTGCTTCCGTCCCTTGCGCACGAGCGCGCGCCGAATTCATCCGACGCATTACGCCGTGGCCGGTGGAACCCCCGCTTCAAATCTGGCGCTGTCCTATGGGCGCGTCCTTTGAGACAGCTCCAGCAGCAAACAGTGTAGACCGCATCTTTGAAGCGTTCTTCCAGAACAACAGCACTGGACCGCGACAATCCTTTCCAGCGCGCGGCGCCGCTGACCCAATTGCGGCTGCTTGGCGCACCCCGGAAGCCCCAGACTACCTTGTTCCCGCCGATCAGGCCCTCCGGCTCGTTCAAGATCGCGCGGACATAGATATCAGCGGACCTGAATTCAACTTCGTGCGGTCCATCCGCGTCTTTGATGTCCGGTATGCGCGACAGCACGAATCCGGACGTGACGGCGACTGCAATCGTAGCGCCACCGTGGTCCTCGGCACATACGGAACCCAAGGCGATTTCGCTTGGCAGAGATCTTCCATTACCGCCCTGCCCGAAGCCCATGTGGGACTTGAACGATGGGGCCAGAATTGTCCTGGTATTTATCATCGATCCGTCTTCGTCGATTGGCGTGACTACGAGGGCAACTACGGCTTTGAACAGGTAAACTACTAAGCCAACGGCAATTGGCTGGGTCCGTGAGACCTGTTTCGCCGTCATGTGAAATGACACCTCGCGCGCCTGGTCGTCGAAGAGCAGATTGGCACTTCGGCAAACGCCGCGAGAACACCCTCCTCAGCCGCCCTCGTCTATCCCGATCCGCGTCAATCCGTCGAAGTCAATTTCCTGCTTTTGTTCCGCAGTAAGATCCGGCCGGATTTCCGACACCGGCTGTGGCCCGTGGACGTCCCACATCACCGCATGCCCGCCTGTACTCCAGCGATACACCCAACCAACCACGCTGCACCCATCGGTCCCGATCAGATTGGCGATCGCGACGCCCTCACCTTTATCATCGTTCACTGTTTACTGACTTCCTGCACTCTGGCGCTGAATTTGCGGCATGGTGTCATAAGGCGCTCACTCGCGCCGTAGGCCGCACGTGGTGGATGTTGGCTAACTGCTCTTCATTGAGGTAGCTGATCTCACGCGGGGACATCCAAAGCGGAACGCCCCAAAATTGAATTGCTTTCAAATCTTGTGGTCGGGCTCCGTGGCGGCTTCGACGATCGCCAGAACCTCCGATAGGTCGAAGCCAAGCGCTCGGGACAATACGATGAACTCGACAACGTCGATCCGTCGCTGGCCACTTTCAATGCGCGCGACGAGAGACTGATGACAGTCGAGCCTGTCCGCCAAGTCTTTCTGCCCCAGACCCGCGTGTTTTCGGGCCTCGACCAAAGACTGACAAAGGGCCAGATGCCCGGTACTCCAGATTGTTTTCGACACGCGTCACATACCTTTTGTGACGTCGCTAGCGGATGAAATCTGTTATCTAAAAAGTAGATATTTGAGGTTGTTATCGGCGTCTGGTTTCCAAGGGTTGCAAGTCTGGTGCATGCCCAGAAGCCCATCAATCCCCCACCAGTTCGAGAAACCGACCGTAGTCCTGACTGACTTCGCGGGCTTCCTCAAAAGCACGCGCACGCTCCTGCTCGAGGCAGCGAAAGTAGTCCTGAATGTCCGCGATGTAGACCTCAAAGTCGCGTCGGATGATGTCCGCATAATCCCGGGCCGCTTGCGAATCGCTTGGGACAAAAGGCCGGACCGGGGCAAGACAGGATCCGGCTTGGCTTGCGACCGGAACGAGCATCAGCAAGGCCACAGCCTGCATCGTCACCCATCGGCTCAACCGCAGGTTTCTGAAACCCCTATTTTCCTTGATAGACGCCAATGGCCGTGCCTAGAGTTTGAGTAACCGAGATACAGCCGTATCTGCCGCATTATATCTTGCGGTTAATAATATACTATCGTAACACTGGGCTTCAAGTGGGAATGCCCAGGCGTTGCGCGTTTGAAGAAAGCATGAGCCGGGCCATGAACTGGGACATCGAAGCACCAAATGTGGTTACGGAAGCACGTTTCCGCGAACTCGTGGAAAGCGGCTATAGCGCTGAAATCCTCTGCCAGGAGTCGGCACACAAGAAGGGCCCCAGCTATTATGGGGTCTGGATCATGCGTGTCGTCTCTGACGAGGGCGTGGAAAAGCTGCTTGTTACTGCGCGCACCCGGACGACTTACAACGACATCAAGATCCGCGAATTCAAAACCATCACCGGCGTGGTTTCCTTCCTCATCGGGATCGGCTTCTCCCATGCCGATGTGCCGCTCGAAGAAGGCCAGCGGACGACACACAAGCTGGCTGCAACCGACAAGGGCGGCAGCAAGTAGCCTCCTCCTTATCTGGTATCTCGCGGGTCCCGCCACTGCGCAGATGGTACTGGTCATGGAGAGCGATGGCTCTCTGACCCCGTCCCGCTCCCAGGACAGCTTTGCCCGCAACTACAATGACGGCATTGGTCAGAGGTCCGCTGCTGATGAGCTGGCGATCCTCGGTGAGACTGACCTTGGACCAGACGAAATCCAGATAGCAGCCCTCTCGCGGCCTGCGCCCCTGCCCCGCGCCGATGTTCTCTCGGCCATCGAGACCACTGCGCTACGCTACGCCGGGCATCCCGGGCTGCGCCGCGCGGATCTCTCGGTTCGTGGTTGGCTGACCCTCTACCGCGCCAATATCGAGGTCGAGAGCGCCTACCGGCAGGATGCGATCTCGAGTGCAGGCGCAATTGGCCTTGGTCAATTGATGCCCGCGACCGCGCGCGATCTCCGCGTTGACCCGCGTGACCCTCAACAAAACCTCGACGGCTCCGCCCGATACCTCGCGATGATGCTGGAGACGTTCGGCGATCCGCGTCTTGCCCTCGCTGCCTACAACGCCGGCCCGGATTCGGTCCGCCAGTATGGCGGCATTCCCCCCTACCGAGAAACCCAGAACCACGTGGCCCGTGTCATGGCCGTCGTCGCCCGATTGGAAGGATCAAATTCATGAGACAGATCTCACACCTATTCGTCGCCTCACTGGCGATCTTCCTGCTCCTTGCCGAACCGGCCCTCGCACAAAGCATCGATCTCTCACCGATTCAGAGCCTGTTGCAGGGCATCGTCGATGCGTTAACCGGCCCGCTTGGTGTGGTGATCGCCACGCTTGCCGTGCTGGGCGTTTTCTTGAGCTGGTTCTTCAATATCATCGATCTGCGTCAGGCGCTCTGGGTCCTCGTCGGGATCGCTGGTGTTGCGGCCGCTCCCACCATCGTCGCCGCGGTTTTCGCCGGTGGCTGAGCGCTCGCCTCTCTTTCTGGGCCTCGTGCGCCCGCCGAAGCTTCTGGGCCTGCCCATCATGTACGCGATGGTCTGGCTTTTCGGCTCGGTGCTCTTGTTCGTCTGGGTCCAGCACATTGCGGTGCTGGGCGTAGCCGCCCTGCTCTACCCGGTTCTCTGGAAGGCCGCGGACTGGGATCCGCGTTTCATCGACGTGATGATGACGGCGCTGCAAGAGACGCCGCCCACGCGGAACCGCTCCATCCACGGCGGGGACAGCTATGCCCCGTGAAGCCGCGCTTGATCTCCGCACGATGACGCCGGAGTGGTATGCGCGCGAGACCCGCCTCGCGCACATGCTGCCCTATGTGAGCCTCGTCGATCACCAGACCGTGCGGACCCGGGTCAACGAGCTTTTCCAGTGCATCCGGCTCGACGGGGTCAATAGCTATACGACCGATGACGCCTATCTCGACAAGGTGACCGCGCTCTTTGCCCGGATCATTGCGCAATTGGGGCCGGAGTTCAGCTATTACGTCCATAAGGTCTCGAAGGCGATCACGCCGGACCTCGAGCCGCTGCGCGAGGACAGTTTCGCGGGAGAAGTCGACCGGCTCTGGCGCAAGAAGCTAGAGACCAGCGGGCTGCGCGACAAGACGCTCACCCTTACGATCATCCATCGCCCGCCTCCAAAAAGCGTCCTGCCATTCCTGAACCGCAGCGCGCCGGATCGCCTCAAGGAAGCGACCGAGAAGCGCCTTCGCCGATTGGGCGAGGCCGTGAACGTGTTCCTGTCTGGCCTGACGGAGCTTAACCCACGTGTGCTTTCGGCCAAGTCCGGCGAGTTGATTGGCTTCCTAGGGGCCCTCAACACTGGCCAGGAACTGCCGCTCTATCCGGCGAACACCTATGGCTTCCTGTCCTTCAACGTCGCCAACACGCGAGTGACGTTTCAAGGCGATCACTTCGAACTCTCCGAAGGCGTCGTGGGACACCGCTACGGCAAGAGTTTCACCATCGGGGAATACTCGGAAGGCACCTCCTGCACCATGTTCGACATGCTGAACCTGCCGGTCGACATGATCGTCACGCATTCCTTCACGCCGATCAATTCGAACCTCATGGCGGGCCGGATCAAGCGCCAGAAGCGCCAGATGCAGGCCAGCCAGGACGCGGCCCTCTCGCTCATGGAAGCCCTCGATATCGCTGCCGATGATCTGGAGGCCAAGCGGCAGAGCTTCGGCGAGCACCACATGGTCGTGACGATTTTCTGCGATACGTTGGACGAATTGCAGACTCTTAGCGCCGAGATCGTAAACGCCGCCGCCGCCGAAGGTGTTAAGATGATCGGTGAGCGCGTCGCTGCCAAGGCGCATTACCTCAGCCAGCATCCCGGAAACCAGCCAAAACGGGTGCGCGCAAGCGCCGTCACCAATCGCAACTTCGCGGATTTCGCGGCGTTCCATCGGACCCAACTCGGCAAGCCGGCAGGGAAAACACCCTGGGGCAAGGTCATCACCTATCTGCCCACACCCGAACAAAGCGCCTACCGGTTTTCCTATCACGAACAGGGTAGCCCCGAAAAAGAACCGACCAGCGGGCATACGCTCATCATGGGACGGCCCGGGTCTGGCAAATCGGTGCTGTCGGCATTCCTCATGACACAGGCCCGTCGAGCAGGGGCGCGGATCTTCGTCTTCGATTACCGTCTCGGTATGGAGATGGCGGTCCGCGCAAATGGCGGGCGCTATGCATCTTTGAAAGCAGGGCAGCCCACGGGCCTTAACCCACTCTGGACCGAAACCGATAGTCGCGGCACAGCATGGCTGTCGGACTGGCTCGCCACCCTACTCTATCGTTCCGACAAGCCGCTGACGCCGGCGCAGACCAACCGCATCCAGGAAGTCGTCCGCCAGAACGCACAAGCCACGAACCCGGCCCTGCGCAACTGGCGGGATTTCGCATCGCTCTTTGTGTCCACCGATGATGGCGGCGATCTGCACCAGCGCCTGCTCGAGTGGACCGAAGAGGGCCGCTACGGCTGGATTTTCGGACAGACGCTGGAAGACACCTTCTCGCTGAAGGGCGATGTGGTTGGCTTCGATCTGACCGGCATTCTCGACAGCGAGGCCGAGAAGGAACGCATGGCGGTCCTCTCCTATCTCTTCCGCCGGGTTGAGCGCGAGATCGAGGATCGCCGCCCCACCATCATCGTCATCGACGAGGCCTGGAAGGCGCTCGATAACGCGTATTTCGCCGAGCGGCTGTCGAACTGGCTCGTGACCGCGCGCAAGCAGAACACCGTTGCGGTGATGATGACGCAATACGCCAGCCAGCTCGAGCGCACCCGAACCGGCAAGACCATCGTCGAAGCGGTGCCCACACAAATCCTGCTTCCGAACATCCGCGCCCATGCCGCCGATTACGCGATGCTGAACCTCTATGAGAAGGAACTCGATGTGCTTCTCAACACCGGCAGCGACAGCCGCCTTGCGCTCATCCGCGACGACCAGGGCTCGATCGTCGTCGATGCCGATCTGAGCGCCCTCGGGCCCAATCTCACCATCCTCGGCGGCATGGAAAAAGGCGAGGCGCTTGTCGGCGCCGATTACCGCAACCGCCCGGACTTCTGGAGGCTTTCATGATCCGTATCTTGTTATTGCTTGCCGCCCTCGGCGCTTTGGCCTCCTGCGCCCAGTATCAGGAACCGCAGGCCAATTGCTTCACCTTCCTCGCCTCAACGGCCCCCGTCGCGCCGGATTGCACTTTCACGCCCCTCGGCGCACCGGAGGACGACATTGAAGTCTAGCCTGCCCCATATCTTGGCCCTTTGCCTGCTGCCCGGTCTCGCCTCGCCCCAAGGCGTGCCGACCAATGACAGTGGGCTGACCGCGCGCGATATCGTCGAGACCGGCGATCGCGAGGCCGACTTGGCCGTTCAGGCGGACAAGCTTGCCGTGCGCGAACTCATCGCCGAGATCGAACGGGAGCAGCTGGAAACACTGCAGCGCATCCTCGATGCCCAGACCAGCTTTGGCGGTCAGGGCCTGCCGGCCATGGTCTCCCGGCTGGAAAGTGGCAGCGGCGACCCGAACCGTTCCGTCGAGGCCGTCTATGGCAATGCCGAAATCGATCCCAATCCCGGCGGCGCGCAGATGTTCGGGGATGCGGCAGAAAATATCGAGCAGCTCATCATCCGCGTCGCTCAGGAGACCAGCGGGTTTGCCGGTGTTGGCCGCGCTGGTCTCTCCCCGGTTCAATGGCGGGCTCTGCTGCAGGCTCTTATCTGGCAGGAAAGCCGCTTCACTATCGGTGCCCGTTCACCCGTCGGCGCCTTCGGTCTCACCCAGATCATGCCTGGCACCGCCAGCGATCTCGGTATCAATCCGGAATACTATGACAGCCCCTACCTACAGGTGCATGGCGGCGCGCGCTATCTCGCGGCCCAGCTCAACACCTTCGACGGCAATATCATCAATGCACTCGCCGCCTATAACGCCGGACCAGGCCGCGTGTTCGAATATGGGGGCGTGCCGCCTTTCGCCGAGACACTGCATTACGTTCAGGTCATCCCCGAACGCTATAATCTGTACCTGAGCCGTATCGGCGGGATCGAAGCGCTCGGCACGATTGATCCGGCGTTACTGGCCAATGCCAACCTCTCGATCACCGGGCATGGGGCCGCCTTTTATGGTAACAACTCCCCCGCCGCGATCCGACAGGCCGCCCTGCGCATTGCGGATATCGTCGAGCAGATTTCCGAGACGGAAGATGTTCAAGAAAGCATCGCGCTCAACACCTATGCCCGCGCTGAACTCGTGCGTCTCGTCGCCGCGCGCATCCGGCTACAGGCGGCGCGGACCCGCGTGCTCTCCGCCGAAGAGTTGGCCCAGGCCAGCGCTCGCATGGCCGAGGGCGCGTTCATGGAATTCACGATCAGGGAGATAGACCGATGAGAGATTTGCTCGTGAGAACGGCCTTGGCCACGACGCTTGGGATCGGTTTGCATGTCGGCACCCTGTCCCCTGCCCAGGCGCAAGGTGTGCCCGTCGTCGACACTCAGAACATCGCGCAAAACATCCAGCAGCTCCGGCAGATGATCGAAGACGAGATCCTGCAAAACGAGCAGCTGACGCAGCTCCGTGAACAGCTTGCCACTCTCACGGACCAACTCGCGGAGCTGCAACGCACCTATGAAGCCCTCACCCGCCTCGCCGAACTGCCGGAAATCATCCGCACCGAGATGGAGGACGAGCTGAACGGCTTGCTCGATCAGGAGTTCGGCGACATCCTTGCGACGATCGAAGCCATCAAGACCGGAGACTTCTCTGGCCTCTCTGGTTCCAGCGCGGGCGAGATTGAAACACAGATGGACCGGGTGCTGGCCGATCTCGGCTTTGACGAGGACACCCTCTCGAAAATGGCCACGAGCGGCAATCCCGGAGCCAATCGCGTGGCAACCCAAGCCACAACCGGCGCACTCGTCTCGGCCGCCGCCCAGAACAGCTATGAGGACGCCGGCCAGTCGCTGGAACGTGTCGACCGGCTGGTCGGGCTGATCGATGACATGGACGAACTCAAGGAAAGCATCGATCTCAACACGCGCGTCACGGCGGAACTCGCGATCGCGCTTGTCGCTATGTGGCAGCTCGAAGCGGTGCAGACCGTGGGCGATGGCACCGGTGGCGTGATCGATGCTGCCACCATTGCCGAAGAGCAGCGCTTCATGGACTTCACGCTGCCGGATCTGCGCGCAGATTGATTGTGGAGGCATGAGTGGTGGCGACTGAACATGAAATCATCGAGGAAGAGCTGGTCTATGGCGCGCTGCGCCGCGAACGGCTCTGGCAGCGCCTTGGTCTCATCGGGCTCATCTTTGGCATTCTCGGATGCCTGAGCGCGGCGGCTGTCGCGATCCTCGATGTAGATCCGCCACCTGTGGTCGTGCCCTATGATCCCGCCACCGGCTTTGCCCTGCCGGAGGCCTCGGTGGGCGCGACATCGGTCACAGCCAACCAGGCGATCATCGAGGCGGAGGTGTTCCGCTATGTGGCCGACCGGGAGGTCTATAACCAGCTCGACAACGATCTGCGCATCCGCAGCGTCTTGCGCCGCTCGGATGGTACTGCCGAGAGCGGGCTGCGCCAGATCTGGAACAGCGCCAATGAGAACTACCCGCCGACAGTTTATGGCCCCAATGCCCGGCTTGATGTGGAAATCCTCAGCATCAACCGGATCGGTACGAACCGCGCCACCGTGCGCCTGCGCAAGCGCCTGACCTCCATCAACGGCGTCCAGACAGGCCTTTTCACCGCCACGCTTCTCTTCGAGTTCAGCCCCGAAACCCGTCGCTCCATCGATGAGGTCTGGACCAACCCCTTCGGCTTCACGGTCCTCGAGTATTCCATCCGCTCCGACAGATTGGAGAACTGACGTTGTTGTTCACAAGATCGCTTGTTTTTGTCATTGCCCTGTTGCCCGGCCTTGCCTCCGCCGAAGCCATCCCGCGCGGTGGACCCAATGACAACCGTGTGCGGCTGGCAACCTATCAGGAGAGCCAGGTCTATCGCCTCAATGTCTCGCTCACGCATGTGACCACCATCGAGTTCGGCGAAGGCGAGAGCATCCGTTCGATCATCGCCGGCGACACGGAAGGCTTCGAGATTGACGGCGTGCCCGGCGGTCAGGCCTTCGCGATCAAGCCGGTGGCGCGCGGTGTCCATACAAACGTTACCATCTACACGAACAGGCGGAGCTACTATTTCAACGTCCAGGAGGTCCGCAGCCCAACCTTCTACGTGGTGCAGTTCCGCTATCCGGACGACAATGCGCGCCCGACCCGGGCCATCGCCGCCCAAGCACCAAACTACAATTACGGTGCCAGCGCGCGGACCGAGTTCACGCCAACCCGCATCTGGGATGACGGGACGTTCACGTATTTCGAATTTCCGCAGAACGCGCCGGTGCCTGCGATCTTCCGCTACGCGAATGGCCGAGAACGGACGGTCAACACACAAGCTACCGAGGACGGCGTGATCCGGGTTTCCGGGGTGAACAGTCAATGGGTGCTGCGGATCGGTGACGAGGTGGTTTGCATCGAGGCAACGCCGCCTGCGGGGGTGGGATCATGAGCGACACTGGAAACGCGGAACTTGAGAAACGCCTCGCTGCTCTCGAGCAAGGCAAAGGCGCAGCATCGCCCCCTACCCCTCGGCGCTCGCCACTGCTCGCATTGGCCGTTGTCCTCGTGATAGCCGCTGGCGGCTCCCTACTCTATCACCTGTCCCAACCCGAGGAAGAGGAAGCCCTGCCCACAGCGACACCGGACGTGTTCCAGAACGAAGGCGACGGGTTCGGCGCCATCGAGACCTTGCCCCCGCCCGAGCCCGAGGTTGTGTTCGTCGGACCAGACCCCGTCGAGCCCAACGCGGAGCTTCTGGCGCAGATCACCGCCCTGCAGGCTCAGATCGAGGAGTTGCGCAACGCCCCCGAACCGGTCGTCGAGGAAGACACCGCCGCCGCAGAGGCGATCGACGCGCTGACCGCTCAGATCGCTGCGCTACAAGCCGCCTCGGAAGCCGCACAGCAACGATTCCAGGACGAACTGACGGCGCGGGATCGCGGCCTTGAGCAACTCCGCATGGATCTGGAACTGGCCCAACTCGAGGCCAGCCGACCCCAAGCCGCGCCAGCGGGCCCCACGGAAGATGAGCTGCGCGCACGCGAGCAAGAGCGACTGCGCCGGGAGGAAGAAGGCCGGCGCATGGCCGAACTGGAGCGCCGCGCCGCGGAGGAACGCGCCTTCCAGGAGCGGCGCATCGCCTCGCCCACCATCGCGTTTGGCGGCACGTCCGGAGCGAATGAAACGGCTCTGACCGAACGCACTTTTGGCGAGGTGACGGATTTCGTGCTGAACGGTGCGTTGCCCTCCACCGTGACGCAGGCCGAGGTGATCGCCAATCCCTCCAACACGATTCTACAGGGCACCATGATCCAGGCCGTCATGGAAACTGCCCTTGACAGCTCCCTGCCCGGCCAGACCCGTGCCGTGGTGTCCGAGGATGTCTACAGCGTCGATGGCGTGCGCCTCTTGATCCCCCGCGGATCCCGTCTCGTCGGGCGCTACCGCACTGGCGTCGATATCGCGCAGCGCCGCGTCACGATCGCCTGGGACCGGATCATCCTGCCCGACAACCAGACCGTCCAGATCAGCTCCTTCGGAGGTGATGAACTGGGCCGTTCTGGCGTCACCGGTTTCGTGGACACACGCTTCGCCGAGCGTTTCGGGTCGGCCGCCCTGATCTCGCTGATCTCCGCAGCACCCAGTGCCGCCGCCTCCGAAGCCCAGGATGAGACTGCCGCCGAGGCTCTCGAAGACGTTGGCGATGATCTGGCAGATGCCACGGACAGCGTCATCGGCGATTACCTCTCCATCGGCCCCGTCATCTATGTCGACCAGGGCGCCCGCGTCACGGTCATGGTCGACCGCGATCTGGAGATATTCTGAGCCCATGTCGCTGAGCTATCTCGAAACCTCGCTCGACCGGATCAACGCCGCCGCTCGCGACGATGTCATCGAGATCTGCATCAACCCTGATGGCACCTGTTGGGGCGAATTCCAGGGCGATCATTTCATGCGCGCGCTGGACCAGAGGCTGACCGGCGTTCAGGTCAGGGACCTCGGCAACCAGATCGCCTCATCCGCAAATACCACGATGAGCAAGGACCGCCCCATCGTCTCGGTTTCGATCACCTACAAGGGGCGCCCGATCCGCGCACAGGTCATCACCCCGCCCGCCGTGCTCTCGGCCATGTCGATCAGCCTGCGGTTCTTCTCAAGCCTGCCACTCGAGGGCATTGCGCTCGATTTCCTCTACGGAAAAGAGCGCAAGCTCGAAGACCT
The DNA here is from genome assembly GCF_059612845.1 of Ruegeria sp. YKSE079. Taxonomy (NCBI): domain Bacteria; kingdom Pseudomonadati; phylum Pseudomonadota; class Alphaproteobacteria; order Rhodobacterales; family Roseobacteraceae; genus Ruegeria; species Ruegeria sp. YKSE079. The sequence goes on from NZ_JBXWRJ010000014.1 coordinate 54,279, forward strand.
GCGCGTCGAAAAAAAGCGCGCCTTGCGCGCCGTGGTGGCCGCGGGTTTGATCGATGATGCGCTGGCCTTCTGCGTCGAGAACAAACTCAACATGATCGTCTCGGGTGGCACCTCCACCGGCAAGACCGTCGCCGCGCGCAAGATCCTCTCTCACGTACCGGCCGAGGAACGCATCGTGACCATCGAAGAAGCGGCCGAGCTTCTTCCGACCCAGCCAAATGCCGTGACCCTCATCGCCAATCGCGACGCGGAATTCCAGACCGCCGATGTGCTTCTCACCGCCACGCTGCGCATGCGCCCCGACCGGATCATCCTGGGCGAGGTGCGCGGCAAGGAGGCCATGACCTTCCTCGAGGCGATCAACACCGGCCATGGCGGCTCCATGACCACGCTCCATGCCGAAACCCCGCAATTGGCCGTGCAGCGCCTCGCGATCGCAGCACTAAAGACCGAGATCCCGATGACCTATGCCGACATGATCCAGTACATCGAGAATTCCATCGACGTGATCATCCAGGCCGGTCGGCATGACGGCAAACGCGGCATCACGGAATTCTACCTCCCCGGCGCAACCGAGATTGGAACTTCCCCATGAAGACGTTTGAATACAATATCCTGTCCTTTCCCATGACCCGTAAGACCAGCCTCTCCGACATGCAGGCCAGCCTGAACGAGAAGGGCGCAGACGGGTGGGAGGTGGTGTCGATCAGCACTTCGGAATTCGCCAATATCGGGCACACCGTTTTCCTGAAGCGCGAAACCACACCCGCTGGAGCCACGGCATGAGGCATGCGGGCTGTACCCTCGTACTGACCGCGCTGGTTTTGGGCCTGACGCCGGCACCCGGCTTCGCTGAGCGCAATCTCGTGCCGACCCTCGATCGCAGTTTCGACGTCTGTCCGGACCGGCCCGCTGAACCCGTGTGGATGCAGGAGATCCCCCGGCGCCAAGCCTATCAGCGGGTTCTGGTTCAGGACATCTATCGCGCCCAGAATCTCGAGCGGGTCGTCGAGATCGGCAACTGCGACTGCGCGACCCGGTTCCCGTCCTGGGACGCGGCCGAGGCCGTGTTTCATGAGCGCCACGCGAGCGACGAACGATGGGAGATGCTCGAAGCCTCGGATAGCTACAACCGCCGCGCCAACGCCGCCCGAACTGCCGCCAAGGCCATCTGCGACGCCGCAGGCAATTGGTAAGGCAGCGCCGCGATGAGTGTCATCACCTACTTCGTTGAAACCTCCCAAGCATATCTCGACACCGCTGCTGAGACCCAGTTTGGTGCGGTTGCGGCAACGGTCGGCACGCTCCTGGTTTTGGGAACAACGCTGGTGGTGATCCTCGTTGGCATCAACATGATCTATCAATATCGGGCCATGGATGGGCACACAGCCTTCTGGCTCGCGGTCAAGATCGGGCTCATCGGGATATTCGCGACCAATTGGATGCAGTTCAACGCCTTCTCGTCTGCCATTCTCTATGGGATCGACAGTATCGCGGGCGCGCTCGTGGCCTCCGTCGGCGGCGGCAGCCCGGGGCCTTCTGGAACTTTCGCTGAAGAATTCGACCGGCTGATCGCCGAGCTCGGCGATTACCTGAATGCCGCCGGGTCCGAGCTGAACTGGATGGCTGGCGCCATGCTCGACATCGTCGGTGTGCTTCTGCTCTCGATCCTCGGCGGACTGGCCGCTTTCATCCTCGTGGCCTCCCGACTGATGATCGCGCTTCTGATCGGGATTGCCCCGGTGATGATTTTCCTGACCCTCTTCGAGGTGACCAAGGATTATTTCGCGCGCTGGTTATCCGCACTCATCTCCTTCGCGATCTACCCTATCGTGATCGCAGGGGTCTTCGCGACCATCACCGGGGTGGCCTCGGCTCTCATCGGGGAGTTGGGTGATCCGGAAGGGGCTTCCAACATCGGCGCGCTCATACCCTTCTTTATGATGGTGCTCATGGCCAAAGGGTTCATAATCGCAACACCCTTCATCGTCCGCGCGATCTCCGGCAACATCATGATGCCTGCCCTCTCCGGAGGCCTTGGTGGCGGATACAGCTTCGCTCGCGCAGCGATAGGCAGCCAGCAAGCCTACAACCGCTATCTGATCGGCGGTGCGAGCGGCGCAGAATACGCAGCCCTCAGGGCGCGGCAGTTCTTTGGCGTGCAGCAGATGCCTGCAAGGCAAGGCATGGGGCAGACGAGTTCCGCAGGCGGCACAGGGTCCGCAGACTCAGGGTCAAAAATGTTGGCGCAGCTGGCGAGATTGGGACGGCTTGGACGACGGTGACGTGTCTAATGGCCACAACGTGTGAGAAACTACTATTTTGCTGCACTTGCACCAATGTCCGGTTCATAACGCTTTGCGATCCTTGAATTCGAATTGCACACGATTTGCACATTCTCACTGGTTATAGGCCTGATTTCGTAGGACTGTCTGACCGTTCCTCCAGAAGAAATCCGAGAGCTCCCTACAAACAGAGGTTTGACAGGCGACTGTTGAAGGGGATAGGTCTGGCGTCGAACCTTCTCCACATTGAGACGCCACATCCGCCAGGCATCACGGTGGCTCCGACCGCCAAGACCCCTTGATGTGAGCCCGAACGAGATCGAAGGCGGGGCCCGCAGGCTCATGTCTTAGCCTTTTTCTTCTGGCTCGGTGCAACTTCCAGACTGCTCGTCTCGGTCGATACGAAGGCGGTCTTCTCGGCTCTGTCCGAGGCCTTCGCTCTTTTGAGCCTGAAGAGGACGTAGCTCGTGTAGCTCACCATCAGAAAAGTGAGCAGCCAACTCGCGGCTTCGTCTCCGAATGCAGCCGAAACCAGGCTCGCCAGCAGGGGTCCGGCGACGGCGCCCATTGTCCAGACGAACAGCAAGGTGACTGTGGTCGACGCAACGTAAACTGGAACTGTGCGATCCATGGCATGAGCAACAAGCAAAGAGTATGCAGTAAGAAGTGCGCCTCCGAGGACAAAGAGCAAGCCAAGAAGCACCAATTGCAGGTTAGTCCCCAAGACGGCCCTGTAACCCGAGCCGTCTCCGGAACCGGCGATTGAAAGGTACAACAACACGGCAGATGCCACGCAGCCGTTCGCTACGATTATCCTGCGTCGATCGTAGAAGTCTGACGCCCATCCCAACGGATACATGAAAACGATGCGACCCAGATAAAGAGCCCCTATGGCCAGCGCGATCTCCTCGGCGTCGATACCTTGGGTGGCCGCTCGATAGGGACCAACATTGAGAAGAGTGGTTGCGACCATGCCGACCGTGAACGAACCGAGCCAGGCGGTCGGGGAATCCCGGAACACCGCCTTGAGACGAACCGAGGCATCAGCGTGCGCCGATGGCGGATCAGTCCGGGCGGCTGTCAGAATGACGATCGCAAGGCAGTACAGTAACGAAACCACCACAAACGCGACATTGATATCGTCGGGAAGGACAGGGATCATGATCTGGCTGCCGACGGAAAGGGCGCCGAGCAGCATTGCATAGATGGCCAGCAAGCGCCCTCGGCTGTTTCCATCCGCCGATTGGCTGACCCAGGCGTCTCCGATGGCGAATAGCGCAGCCGTCGCAAGGCCAGTGGTGAATCGCACGCCAAGCAGAACCGGAACGAATTCGGTCAAGGCGAAGATCAATGCCGACGCTATGCAGATCGCCGCGCCGGCAGCGAACGATCGGATGTGGCCGATCCGTGTGATCCACTTGGACGTACGAAAACAGCCGACCAGGAAGCCGAGCGAGTAGAATGCCGGCGCGAGCGCCGCAGCTTCCTGAGAGGCGCCGGACTCTGCGAAGTCGAGGGCCACAAGCGTTCCGGACGCTGCCGTGACCAACTGGATCGAGGCCATCGCGGCGAAAAGCGCGCGAAGTGTGAGCAGTTGCTTATTGATTACTCTCATCGAGATCAGGCGCCGCTGCTTCGTCCGTAGATTCGGACCGTTGCGCTGCCACCCGTCGGAATGCGCTTGTAGATGATCTTCACGGTCCGAATGCCGCGCACCAGGCCGGGCAGGAGCATCTTGCGGGTCCGGCTTCCGGCCGCAATGATCGACCGGACACGAAGCTCGGATGTTTCCCCGTTGGTGAACGTCACCTCTATGCTTTCGATGAAGATCGGCTTGTCTACGGCTTCGACAACAAGGCCCGTAAAGAGCCCTTTTGCCAACGTGACCGGAACAATGCTGAAATTCTTGATAAGGTTGACCCTGCTCTCTCCAAGCAGGATCCAACCCTCCCCCAACGACGAATCTGCGCGAGCCGCCAATGGAAAAGCCAAGACAAGTGCAATAAATCCGCGGCGATGGATTTTCGCCGGAGAACCGAGACTGTTGATGGGTGTCTGAGTCATTCCTCTATCCCTTCGAGCTGGCTCATCTCTTGAGGTTCTGCATCACCGTCTTGCATTCAGCAAGTATCGAACTGTGCCACGCGCCGGTTGGAATGGTCCTGATCCCTGCGATCAGAAACGCTGGCCCAATGTGACGTAAAGGAAATCCTCTTGGTCGTCGTTTCGCGCGCAGTCGGTCGCATAATCGAGGCCGAATTTCCGGGACATCCGAACGCGCAATCCGACGCCGGCGGCAAAGCCGCCGCTGTCACGGTCTTGGGGTTCGGTGGAGAGTTCGATCCTGCACAGCGCAGGATCGACCCTCCACCTGATCCGTGGCTGTTGTCGCCCCGGTTAATCGAAGACAGTTCCGGAGAGCGAGAATTCGTCGACCGCCCCGTCGGACCGAATGAAGATCCGGTGGATGAATCGCACGTAGTTGAGTTCGCCAGACGGATCTTCGAGCAATTCGCCCTATGCAGCGTCACTCGCAGCACGGGATCACGCGCGGGTCGTAGGCCGGTTGCGAGTTCGGCACGCCGCCACCGAAGTCCTGCGGAACAGCGTAGAAGGCCTGTGTCCATGCATCGACGTCCAGTGGCTCGAACAAGCTTTCCTGCGGCTCGTTGCGGATCGGCTGGCCTGGGTTCACGCCGCGCAGCACCTCGCCGCTATCGACCACCACCACGCCGTTGACGATCACGAAGGGAATGCCGGAGGACGGCAGATTGCCCTGTGCGTAGGTGGCGTTGTCGCTCACCGTCTCCGGGTCGAAAATCGTGATGTCGGCGATCATGTCCTCCTGCATCCGCCCGCGCTCCTGCATCGCCTTCAGCCCCGTAAGACCGAGCGGGCGCGCCGAGTTCCAGCTGAGCTGGGCGACGCTCTGCATCAGGGGGATGCCGTTCTCGCGCCCCATGCGCAACGTCCGCGCGCAGCTGCCGGCCCCGCGTGGGTGGCTGTTGGGCAGATCCTCGAAGGGCGTATCCCATGTGATGCTGTCGTCGAGGATCGGCATTCCGTCTGACGCGATCGCCACGTCAGGCAGCCGCAGCCAGTCGAGGATGGCGCTCTCAGGCATCTTGTAGGCCAGCACCAGCCGCGCGGGCTCACGCGCCATCATCTCCGTGCGGCTCTCCTGCGTGTACCACTCCCCGGTCAGCGCATCCTGGATGGTCTCCTCGTACTTGTAGCCGAGTTGATCTACCCAGATCTCCGGTTCGAGGAAGACGGCGTTCAGCGCCGTCGAGCCCGCCGCGTAGGGGTAGAGCTCGCCCCACATGTTGTGGCCTTGCGCGCGCATCCGCACCAGCAGCTCGTGCACGAGGTTGTAACCGGGGTTGTTGAAGTGACAGGCGATGGCGGGCGCGCCGAGCGCGGCGGCGTTGGCCAGCATCTCCTGGATACCGTTCGCTTCGCTCGTGTCCGTGCCGGGCGTGTAGCGGAAGTGGAAGGCGCAGGGCCTTCCATAAGCCGCGGCGATGCGCTGGATCTCGAAGACCTCGCGTGCCGATGCGCCGTCGCGCATGTAGCCGAGCGTCGAGCCGATGCCGACCGCGCCCGCGGCGAGACCTGTATCGAGCACGCGCAGGATCTCGTTGCCCTTCTCGAGGTCCGGGCGGGTATGGGACCAGCCAGACTTGTCCGAGCCGCGATGGTTCATGGCCTCGGGCGCATCGATCGTCGTGATGCCGTCGAGCACCAAGGTACGCGCGAACTCGTGGCAGCTGGCGCAGCCGTAGTTGATCTGGTTGGTCCCGGCGCGCTCTGCGTACCAGTCATCCACCATCGTCCCGAGCGTCCCGATCTCGAGGTCCATAACCGTCGTTCGCCCGTCGAGCAGTGCGAGCTTGTTGCCCATGGGCCGGGGCCAGTGAAAATGCGTGTCGATGAAGCCGGGCGCAACGACATGGCCGCCGGCGTCAATCTGGCGGCCACCCTCGAGCGGTTCGACTGTGATAGCGGCGATCCGACCTGCGCGCACGCCGACATTTGCGACCTGGTCAAACCCGGTCTCGGGGTCCATCACCCGCCCGCCAAGGATCACGAGGTCGAATGGCTCCCTCGTCTGCGCCAAGGCTCTACCGGCGGACCCAATGGCGGCCGCACCCGCGGCAACACCAAGGTTGAACTCCCTGCGGGTGATCTCGTTCTCGCTCATGTTGTTCTCTCCTCCCCATTTCGGTTGTGCGATGCTGACGGCGACGCCACGCGCCGCAGTCAGGTTCTTTAGGTTTAGTTGCTGCATTGGACGCCTCATGGTGTCGATGCAGCGGGTTCGGTGGAGGCTTCGATCTGCACTGTGCAGGATCGACCCTCCACCTGATCCGTGGCTGGGATCGCCCCGGTTATTCGAAGACCGATCCGGAGAGGTCGAATTCATCGACGGCCCCTTCGCCCCGAATGAAGATCCGGTGGTTGAAGCGCACGTAGTTGAGTTCGCCGGAAGGATCTTCGAGCAATTCGCCAATAGCGCCCTCGTTCGGGCCTTCGGTGATTATAAAATAGCCATCAGCCGTGTTGGCCACATTGGCCGGCGCGGGATCCGATCCGCTTGTCAATGCGGAGAACTGCACAAACACATATTTGTCGCCCTCTTTGCGGATCTCGATGTTTTGGGAATTACCCTTGAAGACGCCGACGAAGGGTTCGAGCACAGCCGGATCAACACCCGCTGCGACAGGAGAGTCGGCCTCGATTCCCGTGAAGGCTTTGACCATTGCATTCGCAACTTTTTTGTAGGCCTCGGATCCGCGATCGCTGTGGACCAAAACCACCACGGCAAATTCGCGATCCGGGATCAGCTGCAGAAAGGAACGCGTGCCGGGCCAATTCCCGCCGTGGCTGGGGCTGGTGACCCCGTCGTAATCGTGGATGAACCATGTCAACCCGGTAAAGTCGCCGGCCGCAGCCTCCACTGCCGGAGCGTGGGCATAGTCCAGCGCTTCTTTGGACAGCAGCTGGTCCCCGGCGGCGTCCTTGCCGTCCAGCTGAAAGCGGGCGTATTTCAGCATGTCGTTAATCGTCGACCGGAGCGCGCCGGAGGCTGCGGACTCTCTGATCAACGGAATGTAGTACGGCTTGAGATCGCTGATGTTACCTTCGCCATAGATCGGCGGGTGACCCCATGCGTAGTTTTCCGCCGGCGGGGTGGGGTCGTAGTTAAAGGATGACGACTCCATGCCGAGTGGAGCCAACAGGTTCTCATCGATCAGGGTCTCGATCGGCTCTCCGCCGGCATGCGACACCACATGGGTGGCGAAGGTGATACTAGTGTTGTTGTACATCCAGGTTTGGTCGAACGGATAGATCTGCTCGACGTAAGACGCCTGGAGCATGACCTTCTCGCTGATCGATCCACCCGGAGGAACACGAAGGAACCCATGGTCGCCATACCAGCCAGCGCGATGGTGGAACAGGTCAACGACCCGGGCTTTCGCCGTTGCGTCCGGATCCGCGACCCTGAACCAAGGCAGGAGGTCGACGACACGCGCGTTCAAATCCAGCTCGCCCCGTTCGGACAGCTGCAGGGCCACCGTCGACAGGAAGGTTTTGGTCACCGAGCCAATTTGAAATTGCGTATCAGGGGTAACGGCCTCGTCGGTGCCTACCTTGGTGATGCCGAGGCCGGCGCTGTAGGTGTTGGGCCCATGGATGACCCCGACACCAAGCCCCGGGATGTTCATTTCCTTGATCAGCTCAGCAGTTTCGGCGAGGACCGCATCAAAGGTCGCCTGGCCCTCTTCCTGTGTCATGGCCTGCTGTGCGAGTGCCGGTGTGACGCACAGTAGCGACGAAACAAGCAGAGCAGGTAGTGGTTTCATTAGGTTCTTCACCGGGTTTTTCCTTTGCATTGGATGTTTCACTGGATTTCTTCTGACGGGATAACGAAGGCTCTTCCCAGAGAATTCTGTCTTCGCCGGGCAGGATCGCGCTGGCAGAGTCTGCACGGCGAAGTTTCCCCGTTTACTGCTTCGCCATTTGCCCGACGTGGAAGTAGTCGAACAGAGACCGGGCGACCTCGGCAATTGCCCGATCCCTGTCCGCCTCGGATGTCTCGCTGCTCTTGGTGAATACGGCGATTGCAAACCGACGACCGTCGGGGAGCGTGATATAGCCGACGTCGTTGGCCACGCCCCCGATGGTTCCGGTCTTGTTCGCCACGGGCGTTCCACGGGGCAGCAGGCCCTTGAGCCGGCCAGCGCCGGTGCGCGTGCGCGACATGACGTCAATCAGGAAGTCGCGGCTATCTGCGCTTGTCGCCGCGCCGCTGTCGATGGCAAGCAGGAGTTGCAGCATCGCAAGCGGCGTTGCTTGGTCGCGCGGATCCGCCTCGAAGTCCAGATTGCGGTCACCCATGATCGTCATGAGCTCCGGTCGGGTCACAAAGGCCTCAGTGGCGACTTTCATCGTGGCCGGTCCCGGCAGGCCATAGAAATCCCCGATGATCTCGCCAGTCGTCCGATCGACCCTGATGCCGGTGATCCCGAGCTTGCGCAGATATTCGGTCACTGCCGCGGGTCCGCCGGCCAGTCCCATCGAGATGTCGGTCGCCGTGTTGTCGCTCTCCGTGATCATGATCTCGATCAGGTTCGCCACCGAAAGCTGGAGCCCGGGGTGCACGAATGTGTCGCTCAGCGCCGCATCCCCGATCATCATCATGTCGGGTGTGACGTCGACCATCTGCTCGAGGCTGAGTTCCCCCCTGTCCACGCGATCCAGTACGGCAGCCGCGATCGCAACCTTGTAGGTGCTGGCCATGACAAAGGCCTCATCGCCATTGAAAGCGATGACGTCGTCGCCGCCGATTTCCTGTGCCGCGAAGCCGATGCGCCCGGCAAGTTTCGCCGCGACCCGCTCGATCGCGGCTCCAACGGACTGTCCGTCCGCTGTCTGGGCGTATGCCGGGCCGAAGGTCGCCGCCGAGACTGTCATCAGCCCGGCAATAAGTATTGCTACCAAAAGGGGTTTTTTGGGTTTTCCGGTGTTTTTCCTCGACATTTTCAGGCTCCAATGCTTTCCGAGATCGCCAGGGCCGCGTGGCCATCGCCCGAGTCTCATGGTTTACGGCTTGTTGATTAACATGACCGAGCCGCAACCTATTTGCAGCTCATGCCACCTTTGTCATAAACTTGTGCCACAAGGTTAACCTCAGGACGTTGAGGGAGCAGCAAGAATGAGCAAGAAATCTAGCCCGAGATTCACGCGCGGGATGTTGATTTTGCCCCCGTTCGCAAAGGCCTTCACCTTGCGGGGCGGCGATATTGAAGCGCTCCTGGTCCGAAACGGCATTCCCGTCGGCACGCTGACCGACCCTGCGATGCTGGTTGACGCGTCTGCCTGTTATTCCGCGATAGAGGATATGGCGGACACTCTCGGCGATCCGTATTTTGGCGCAAAGGTGGCAATCGAAACAGCGAGGAAAGGAACGCCCGCGTTCCGGGACTCAGCGACCCATGCTCTCAATTTGGGAGACTTTCTGTCCCGACTGGTGGTGGAAGTCTCAAAGCAGGTAGATAACGTGCGGTACTCCGTTTCCATCACACCCGGCATTGTAAACTTCGACATTCACCGCACAGTGAAGGTTACCAAGCCGTCAAAACAGTTGGATGCAGTCGGCGTCGCACTTTATGTGACTTTGATAAAGAAAGGGATCGGAGAAGCCTTCGACCCAAAAGATATTCTTATCACTGTACCGACTACCCAGGGGCTTCTGCCGGGTTTTCTTCCGAAACAGGCGCTCGTGACATCCCAGATCGACGGAATGCGGATTTCATTTCCGCCGCACTGGCTTTGGGCACCATTCTCGCTGGACTGGGACTTGGTGACGACGTCACGAGGGGAGTTTACCACAGATGGCGCCAGCGAAGCGACCCTTTCCTATCTTCGCGGCATTCTGAGGGACAACATCGCCTATCAGGATCTGACACTAAACGATTTTGCCTCGATCTGCCGCCAGCATCCACGACGGATCCAGCGCATATTGTGGGCACAGGGCACCTCTTACAGTCAGATGAAGGACGACGTGCGCCAGAGCATTACCAAAGACCTCTTGTCGAACACGACACTGCCGATCACGGAAATCACCTTGCAAGTTGGCCTCTCAGGCCCCGCCGCCCTGGATCGGGCATTCAGGCGGTGGACCGGTATGACGCCGACACAATTCAGGGCAGAATCGAAGCCCGAACAGGTTTAATCTGCCCCCGCAAAAATCCCTCACGGTGATGTATGTTAAGTGCACCTGAAGGAGCAGACGAATGCGGAAGAGCCGTTTCTGGCGTTATGACTACAACACGGTCAGACCGCAATCATCGCTGGGCAACCAGACACCGCTGTAAGTGTGCCGGACGCTTGAGCAATCTGAAGTCTTTGCGCCCGGCGCTTGCGCAAGACGGGCAACCCGTATACCCAGACCCAACTTGCAGACCTTCATTATCACTGAGGGACCAGTGGGCGGGAGGTCGCGTCGCGTGTTTACGCTCAACCTATAAACTGGGGAGAAATCTTCCGTTGTTTTTTGGCGTAGATGAGGTGAAGTTCAAGGCCTTTCTTCTATTGATCGTCACAAGTTTTGCGATTGTCGGCTGCGGTCAGGCGGAACGTGGTATGATCGGCCTGGCAGCCGAGCCTCAGGATGGTGATGCGGTCAAAGGTCTCAGAAAACACGAGATCTTCATCCTGACGTCACGTGCTCCGGAAAGTGATCCAACCATTTTGTTTTCGGGAAAACGATCGTCCGAAATTGGGTTGGCGAAACTGACGGTCAGTGTGCCCCCGAACCACACACCCGGCAAGATAGAGATACCCCGCGCCGGCATCCCACGTCCAGCGGAACATTTCACCGCAACTGATCCAGCAATCTTTGCGTCCGAAAGCGATTTCGTCTCCGCCTTGCAGGCGGAATTGAACCGGCGCTCTGTCCATAACCGAAACGTTTTGGTCTTTGTGCATGGCTACAACACAACCTTGTCAGAAGCAGTTCTTCGGATGGGTCAATTCGTCGAGGATTCCGGCTTTGAGGGCGTTCCAGTTTTGTTCAGCTGGGCCTCCGGTGGCCATTTGTTGGACTACGTTTATGACATGAACAGCGTCCTGATCGCGCGGGACGACCTGTTGCTCGGTGCTAATCTCATTTCGAAAACCAACGCAAAGGCCGTTGATGTCCTATCGCATTCCATGGGCAATCTGCTCACGGTCGAAGCAATGCGACAGGCAAAGCTTAACGGCACCTTGAATCGGACAGGTCGGCTTCGTCATGTCATTTTGGCGGCACCCGACATTGACGCCGATCTGTTCCGGCAGCAGCTGGCACCGTTTGCCGACAATGAACGGCAGTTTTACATTCTTATCTCTCGCGACGACCGGGCTTTGAGTTTTTCCCGGCTTCTTGCGCGAGGCGTGCCGCGGGTCGGCAATGATGACGTTGAAGATCTGGCAGAACTTGGCGTGATAGTCTTAGATCTGTCTGAGGTCCACGCGGAGGGTTCAAGCCACTCAAGGTTCGCAAGCTCGCCCGAGATAGTGCAGTTGATTGGCAAGAGACTGAGCATCGATGGCGTGGGATCTAGGAACGATTCGGAGTCGCTGCTGTCATCGGTGCTGAGGCTGCCAATTACAGTCACCGCAGCGACGTTGGCTCAGTGACCAAAGCAAGTTCTGTGCCTGAATAATGAAACCTTGGGGCACTCTGCGTCGATTCTTAAGCACAAGGATTGCGATATAGCATCTTCCAACGTAAGAACCTGAATTCGTGCTTGTTTAGTCATTGGACATCACCAGGGAGCACGCGACCAAGACAAAAGAGCGATTTCACTCTCCGTCTTTTGCCAACATGACGTCGCTTATTTCGAAAACGCGCGTGTTGCCACAGATCACGATGACGGACCGCAGGCGCGAGGCTGGTGCATCTGCTGTCATTGAAACCGTCTGGGTATCCAGCACCTGTGCAACCATTCCGTCCGGCGGTGTCGCGGAAATCACCGCGAAGACCGTTGGCACTGCAGAACGATCTGCCTTTCCGATTTTCAAGTCGACAGTATATCCTGGTGTGGGCAGCGTGAGATCGCCGCTCACGAAAAGGAGGGGCGATGCCCCATCATGCGGAGCCGGGGTGAGCTTTACGACCCAGTTGCTGCTTTCGATCACAGGGCAATCATCGGTTGGCGTCGAGGAAGACATTTCGCGCTCGCTCTGGGCTTGATCCGACTGGATTTGCGCGTTGCACGCGGTCGTGGCAAGCATCGGTAAAACCGCCAGACAGAGGACCAAAGCTTTCGATTGTGTCATGACTGGATCCTCCTGAAGTTAAACCCGTTTCACCGCCGCTTTTGCGTCGCCCGACATCAAGAGCTGCTGATTCGCAGCAACTTATGACGTCGTTGTAGTACAGTTATGTTCACACCACGCCCCCCGAATGCCTTTGGAACGGCAAAGAATGTATAGATCCAAGCCACGACTAACAGCGGCTGACAGACTATAGTAGGCAAAATTTTGACGCGCTGCAGCCGGGAAACAAGATCCAATTCCTACGCTGGCGAAATCCGCCAGGTGCGTTTGGCATCGTGGTCGGGTACCGTTCGGCTCGCCTGTCGAGTTCTCGGTCAGCATCGGTCAACCCTGCGGAAGGTGCGGCAAGGCCGCGCCAATGATGGCACGCTAACCGCGGACATCATCGCACTTGCCTCTGAATACAGACGTTACGGATATCCGCATTGAAAGGAAGCTCCGCTCAACGGATGTCATCGACGTGCTGTCCGACCTTTTCATCCTGCAGGGCGTGCCCGATCATATCAGTCCCGAAAACGGTCCGGAGTTCATCGCCAAGGCCGTGAGAGAGTTGATGGCTGCCATCGACTCAAAAACCGCCGAAATCGAGCCTGGCAGTCCGTGGGAGAACGGCTACTGCGGGAGCTTCACCGAGAAGATCCGCGACGAACTCCTGAACGGAGAGTTCTTCTTCAGCCGCGCCGAGGCTAACATCGCCATCGAGAGCTGGCGCCGGCACTACACCACCAAACGCCCGCACTCATCGCTGGGCCACCGACCCCGGAGGTCCTGAAGTGGCCGGCTTCGCCATCCGGCCCCGTTTCGCTGACCACCCCGAGCGTAGCGCCAAGACCCGTCCTGCACTAAGATTGAAACCGGACCACCCGGTAGGGGCAGGCCAGCCAACCCAAGCCGCGTTAATGTGGAGTGTCTTCTATGCTGTCTTTCGCCATCACATTCGTAAGACTTCTCAAAGCGATCGTGCACTCTTGGAGTGCTCCGATGTTTCGGGCCAATTTCGCGCTGGCCGTGCTTATCTTGCTTTCTGCAACTCTGTTCTACCACTCTGTGGAAGGATGGTCGTGGATCGACGCATTGTATTTCAGCGTAACGACAATTTCGACTGTGGGTCTTGGTGATTTGTCGCCGCGTACCGATTTAGGCAAGCTCTTCACGATCATCTATATCTTCGTTGGCGTTGGCGTTTTCGTCGCGCTGTTCGCTCAATTCGCGCGCGCCTTGTTGAAGGTGGAGGGCGATAACAAAGAGCCGCCCTCCCAAAAGCAACTGACTAAGTCTGATGATGCGTGAAAATCTAAAACCATTTCCGAAACGAAGAGTATCCCCAGCGCTTGCTTCCTGCAGGATGCTGATGCGACCGGTCGGCATACACCAGGGCGGTGGTGTTCAAATTCACCCACAAAATATTTTAAGGCTAAGTCTTAAAGAAGGCAAATCTGAGATTCCGGCAAATTCATCGCTTGTTGAGGGTCTCTGAGGGGTATTCCCCAAAAAAGTAGCGATATCGTTTGGCAAAACGACCGCTGTGGGTGAAGCCAAGCGACAGGGCAACATCTTTGACCGAAGGTGGTACCCTTTCCGCCGCAAGGAATATACAGCGCGCTTGGGTAATTCTCTTCGCTTGCAAGTACGCAATTGGCGAAACGCCGTAAACTTCATTGAAACACAAGTGCAATGTTGTTGTTCCGACGTTAGCCGCCTTGCAAAGGTCAGCTATGCTTGGTGGATTGGTCGTGCGGTCTTCAAACAGTTCTTCTGCGCGCCTGACAACTCGTACCGGGTCAAGATTAATACTAGATACAGAATTTTGTTCGATTGTCTCTGCCATGACGAGGTTTGCAATCTCAGAAAACAGATCATTTTCAGCGACAGCGTCGAGTGCAAACTTACCGGAGCCCAGAGGCTTTTCCAGTGACGCTGCTATCGTCTCCAGAATCCGCCTGTGAAACCTTGTGCCCACAGCCGCACCAAGGGCTATCTGTTGATCGTCGAGGGCGACATCTTCGATATAGCGACCACTCAAATTGGCACATGCATCCTTGAGTCTAGATTTTCGCACACCCAATGCCAAATTGTGTCTTTTTTCGCCAGTGGTGGAATAGCCGTCAGGACCGCCAGAAACAAAAACATCGAACGGTCTTGCTACTTGACCATTGAAAACATAGCCGCCGAGCCAGTCTACTGGTGCCATCAAGACCATCCAATCCGGGTGAGGCACGATGGTGCTGGTCATTTTCGGCGTGACCTTGCTACGAAAGATGAGCAGATCCCGTCCAGTGACTTGCAGCATCTTGTACTCCAGGCGTCCCGGCCCGAGTAGCGCCGATTCGGCTTGAAGGGTGGGCAAGCCGCGCCAGAATTCTTGATGCGTCAGGTCTGTCTTCGCGGGAAAGCGCGACAAGTGCTTCGGTTGGCCGACATTCATAACACCTCTCCCTCCCCGCTTGCGCCTCGCAAGACCTAACGCAGTCAACTCCTAAGTGAACTCGTAGCCGCCGGCAGCGTAGGATTTGACCCTCGATTCTGGGCCCACCTTACCACCAGAGTAGGATCTGACCCTCATTTCCAGGCTCGAATCGACTCCACAGAGGTACGGTCGAGAATGCAAAACTGAAACCCGAAGCACTTGACCGCGACGCGTGCCGTCGCCCTGCTCGAGATTGAGTAAAGCTTATGAAGCGCAGAACATTCTGGCGAACTCAACTACGTGCGATTCATCCACCGGATCTTCATTCGGTCCGACAGGGCGGTTGACGAATTCGACCTCTCCGAGTGAGTGTTCGACAAACCGGCTAAGTAAGAGCCACGAATTCGGTGGAGGGTCGATCCCGCACAGCGCAGATCGAACTCTCCACCGAACGCGCTGCATCGACAACAGGAGAAGTCCGATGAGGAAACTAAATCTAAAGACCTTGGCCGCGACGCTTGCCGTCGCCATGAGCGTCGCCCTGCCGGCGGCGGCTCAGGAGGCCGATGGGCCGATCCTGTTCACTAATGTGAACGTCTTTGACGGCGTCAATGAAGCCCTGATCATGAACGCCAATGTCGTGGTCACGGATAACCTGATTACCGCAGTGTCGACCGAACCGTTGGCGATCGCGGGTGGCACGGTCATCGACGGAGGCGGCCGCACGCTGATGCCAGGGCTGATCGACGCCCATTGGCACTCGTTGTTTGCGACGCTTTCTGTGGCTGAGTTGATGACAAATGATCTGGCCTACATGAGTTTTAAAGGGGCTATAGCGAACGAGGGCGCCTTAATGAGAGGGTTTACCACTGTTCGCGATATTGGTGGAAATGTCTTTTCAATCAAGAAGGCGACTGATGAAGGGCTTATAAACGGACCACGCATCTACCCTTCCGGGGCGGTGATTTCCCAGACTTCGGGTCATGGGGACTATCGTGCACCTTTGGCTGTGCCCGAGAACCCTGGGCAACCTCTGGATTATCTTCAGCAAGCAGGTATAGGGATAATAGCGGACGGGGTGCCCGAGGTAATTAAGCGGTCGCGAGAAATCTTGCGCCAGGGCGCGTCCCAGCTCAAAGTGATGGCCGGCGGCGGGGTGTCATCAGACTTCGACCCATTAGATGTAACCCAATACACGTTTGCTGAAATGAGCGCCCTCGTGGAGGTCGCCAACACCTGGAATACCTACATCGCGGTACATGCCTTTACGGACACGGCCGTCAAACAGGCCTTGGAAGCAGGTGTGAAGAGCATTGAACATGGACACCTGTTGGGTGAAGACGTAATCAAACTCTTGGCTGAAAAAGGTGCATGGCTCAGCATGCAACCCATTCTCGATGATGAGGATGCCATTCCCTTTCCTGAGGGCTCGCTCAATAGGGAAAAATTTGTAACTGTGACTGCGGGCACAGACATCGTTTACGGATATGCCAAGAAACACGGCGCAAAAATCGCCTGGGGTACAGACGTGCTTTTCGATGCGGGACTTGCGGAAAAACAAGGCAAGTTATTGGCCAAGATGAAGCGCTGGTTCACGCCCTTTGAAGTGCTGAAAATGGCAACACACGACAATGCTCAGTTATTAAAGCTGTCCGGTCCACGCGACCCCTATCCGGGGGAGCTAGGGGTAGTGAAGGCGGGCGCATTGGCTGACTTGATTCTAGTAGAAGGAAATCCGCTCGAAAATATCGACCTGGTTGCCGATCCGCGGAAGAACTTCGTCCTTATTATGAAGGACGGCGTGATCTACAAGAATACCATCGATTGACCGTTTTCTGCAGGCGTTTAGCCAAAATGCCTGCAGCATTTTTTGAGGATTCTGGGAGAACAGGACGAAACATGAAACGTAGAACATTCAATACTCTGGCGGCCTCTGCCGCTATTGCCGCAGTATCGTCACCTTCGCTTGGGTCAACGAAAAAAAGCGGAAAATTACGTGTCTGTTGTGTCGGTTTTTTCCATGAAACCAACACTTATCTCACCGAAGGCATGGGTGAAACTACGCTGGACAATATGCGTATCTTTCGGGGTGATGAAATCAAGGCACTCAGAGGAACAGCCTTGGGCGGTGCAGTAGATGTGTGCGAGGAAAACGGCTGGGAGTTGCTCCCAGGTCTCATATACGGACCGGATTCGAGCTTTGGTTTGGTGAATGCACAATTCTGGAGCGATGCGAAAAAAGAAATGCTCGACACGCTCAAAGCACAGATGCCATTGGACATCGTTTATCTCGCTCTACACGGTGCAGGCGTTGTGGATAAAACACCCGATCTTGAAGGAGATCTGGCGGAGTCTGTCCGGGAACTTGTGGGAAAGGACACGATGATTGTCTGGTCTGGCGACTTGCATGGCAAGATCACGGACAAAATGAAGGACAATATGAATTTCTTCAGTGCCTGCAAAAAATATCCTCATCTGGATATGAATGAAGCTGCACGTGATGCGATGTATCGTGCGGCTGCGATCCTGGCAGGGGAGTCGGATCCCACCCCGGCCTATCGCAAAGTGCCGCTGATGATTCCGCTCAGTAACACCGAAGAGGAAGGCATTTTTGGAAATCAGCTCAAGGAAAAGTGTATTGAGATCGAAAACCGTCCCGGTGTTCTCAATTGCTCTGTAATGCATGGTTTCCCGTACCAGGACACCGATTTTATCGGCGTGTACCCGATGGTCACCACCGAAAACAACGCCGAGTTGGCACAAGATCTGGTGGACGAATTGTCCCAGTGGATTTGGGATCACAAGGATAAGGCCTTTTATCCACTGAATGACTTGGACTCAACGATGAGCACTGTACTAGCCATGCTCGACAGAGACGGCCGCTATGAGCGTCAGCAGCCGACGAAGGGTGATATCATCGAACATACCCCGATTGTGATTGGGGACGCTGCGGATAATCCAGGTGGTGGGGCGGGCGGCTCGGGGACGCACCTGCTGCGCGCCCTTTTGGAAACAGAAGGCTTGGGTAAAGTCGCCTTCATTTCCATACACGATCCGGAAACCGCACAGGCCGCAGTCGCTGCCGGTGTCGGAGCGACAATCGATGTGAACCTCGGGGGCAAGTTTGAGCCAATAGCGGGCGAACCGATTAAAACCAAAGCCTATGTCAAGTCAATTTCGGATGGCTACGAGTTCGTTCGTGGGGGGACCGCTTATGGTATCCCTTACAACTTTGGTCCCTCAGTCAGGCTGGTCATCTCGGATACAGTGGATGTCATCGTCATATCCGGTCTGGTCCAGACCTATGACGATTCACAAGCGAGGCCGCATGGTATCGCTATCCAAGAATATGACGTTATAGGTGTCAAAAGCGGAAACCACTTCCGAGCGTTCTATGAAAACTTCACCGACAAGGTGCTGATCGTTGATGTTCCCGGAGCCACCAGTCGCGATATCACTCTTTTCGAGCACACGCAGTTGACGGAACCCATCTACCCTCTCGACAAGAACACAACGTTTACTGTTGCGAATTAGGAAAAATCTGCAAGAGCACGCTTAAAAAGGCGTGCACTACTCTTGCGAGGGATTCTCATCGATGTCTTCGGTGAGAACTCCTCCGGGTGCCTTCACACTTCAATCCACAGAGTGGAAAAAGCCAATAGGTCATCTTGGCGAAGAACTCGTGGGGCGCCTCGGGTCGCGCGGGTTCATGACACCGCCCGTCACACATGTTCCGCACCGAACGGGACACCATACACGGTTGAGTCGCTCTGGCCTCGGACGAATGCAGGACCCGTTGTTGAACCAGAGCCTCGATTTCCTCGGTTGCCTTCTGCCCTTTCTCTGGCCGCCTGGCAGGATCAGACAGGAGCCGAAGCGGCTGTTGCGCTGTCTCAGATCTCGTGCTTGATCTTGCTGCCAGTCCCCGGTGCCAGAATGGGTTGGGTTCTGGACCACAGCGAATTCCCAGCGATCTTCGGGGCCCCTTTCGGGGGCGGGATCGACTTGCTGCTGTCGATTGTCAAATACGTCATACACTGACCTGCTGCGCGGCTATTCATTCGTCGCAGGTCGAAGGCGCCAAAGGTTTTCACCCTGCGCGACGAGGCCTTGCCGCGCGTCGGCGCGTTCTCCCGCATGCAATAGGCGGCGCAGATCCTCGCCGACGGCTCGGCTGTAGATGTGATCGAGATGACCTGTTGGACCCTCGCTGGGAAGGTCGCTGAGGTCGATCACCTCGACGCCTGCAAGTCGGGAAACATCGTTTCCCGTCTCCCCAAGCCGCGGGTAGCCATGCAATTGCGCGGATAGCGCCAGCGGTCTGTCCCCGCTCGTCGCGTAGACTGTCATGCTCTCCGCGATGGGACGCACCCGGGGTAAAATTCGCTCGAAGATCCCGAAATCCATATCCGGCGCCAGCAGCACAACATTTCCGAGCCGGATGTCGGGATGCCGATTGGCAACTTCGGCCAGCGCCAGAACGACACCCCGAGCACCAAGGCTGTGCCCGATGACATCCACGTTCCCGGCGCCGAAGCGCCGCTCCAACTCTATGATCGTGTCCGCAATGTCCGGCAGGCTCCAGTAAAGATCGGCTTCGTCATGGGTGTAGTAGGCCGGAGCACCGTCCGAAGGCCAGCTGAACCACAGGAACCGCCCCACAAGGTCGGCGTTCTGCTGCAGCAATGCAGCGCGGCGGCAGCCTTTCTCGAAGCTGATATAGTATCCGTGGACATAGAGCGCCGGACCACGTGCGCCGGCCGTCCCTTCTAGCCGATCCAGGATGGCGCTCGGGTCCGCTTCCTCCACCGTCTGAACGCGGAGGAGCTCCTCGCGCAAGAAATTCGGAGCCATTTCGGCAAGGGGCGCCAGAACGCCAAGGCCGAGCTCTTCGACGCGGCATGCACCCGCTTTCAGATCGCTGCGCTCTCCTCCGTAAAAGCCAGCGGGATCATCCGATCCTGTCCTGTTGCGTATTGTGAAATAGGGGAATTCCAAGGTCTGGATCTCCGACTGGGCCGCCGACGGCACGGGGAAGGCGCATGACAAAGCGCCGAGGCAGAGCAAGACGGCCATCAGGCGGGCGAAGGATGGTGCGCACATTTTCATCCCCGATATGTATCTCAGCCGCGCTTGCCGAAAAAGGACCTTGGCGTTTGCACCATGCACTTTCACCATGAAGGTACAGGCTCTCGCACAGGCGGTGCACCACACTGGCATTCTCGAATGCAGCAGTGGGAAAATAAATGATTGCGTCGCTTCGCAAGTCTTTTGCGCATCGGGCGGCCTCGTGACAAGGTCTTAACCGAGACGTCGAACCCAAAGTCAAAGAGGCAAAATGAACAACGGGCAAATAGCCAAGATCATCGGCAAGGTCTCGGTACCGTGCTTGCTTCTCGGGCTGCTCTTCTTCGCGGCCTCGCTGACCCCGTCGCTCATCCCGCGCGGACCGGCTGTGCAAGGTATTCTCGGCGGACTTGTCATGGCGATCGGCTATCTGATCGGCCAGATCGTTGCGCTGCTCTGGCGGGCGGCCGATCTTCCGCAGTTGTCCGGGCGGCCGGCAAAGGTCCTGACAACGGTGATCGTGCTACCGCTCGTGGCGTTCTTTCTCTGGGTCCTTGGGTCCAGCCTGCGGTGGCAGAACGACATCCGCGGGAAGATGGGCATGGAAGAAGCGGATGCGCTTCAACTCGCCACGATCCTGCTGATCGCCTTTGCGACCTTTGTCGTCGCTTTCGCGCTTGGACGCGTTGTCGCCGCGCTGTTCCGCCTGATCCGGTCAAGGTTCTATCACGTCATGCCACCGCGGCGCGCCAATGTGCTCGGATTCATCGCGGTCGCGCTCATCCTGTTCGTAGTCACGCGTGATGGCATCGTCGACGGGGTCGTGACGGGCCTCGACGAAAGCTACGAAACCGCGCAGGAGCTCTTCGAGAATGCCCCGCCGCCGCCCGGCGACCCACGCATGACCGGCAGCGCAGAGTCCCTGATCGATTGGGCATCCATGGGCAAGCCCGGGCGGGACTTCACCACCTCCGGCCCAACATCCGAGGATATCTCGGCCTTCACCGGTCGGCCCGCGCTTAATCCGATACGCGTCTATGTCGGGCGCGCCAATGGCGAGACGCCCGAGGCGCGGGCCGAACTGGCGCTTGCCGAACTGATCCGGCAAGGCGCGTTCGAGCGCGACGTTCTGGTCGTGGCAAGCCCCACCGGCACCGGCTGGATGGACCCGGGATCCCACGATCCGGTCGAATACATGCATGGCGGGAACATCGCCACGGTCGCCGCGCAGTATTCCTACCTGCAATCACCGCTGGCGCTAATCCTAGAGACACGCACGGGACTGGAACAGGCGACCGCGCTTCAGGACGTGGTGCATGGGTACTGGAAGACGTTGCCCGTCGATGCGCGGCCCCGTCTATACGTTCACGGGCTGAGCCTTGGCGCATGGTCGTCGATGCATGCCACGAACATGTTCCGACTGCTCGACGATCCCATCGACGGCGCGTTCTGGGTCGGGCCGCCCTTTCCCTCTGCCTTCTGGAACCATGTGCAGAACCAGCGCAATCCGGGCACAGCCTGGGTCATGCCCGAGATCGGGGACGGGTCGCTGGTCCGCTATGCATCCCACACGGCGGATGCGTCAGAGGCCGCGGCGGACTGGGGAAACATGCGCATCGTCTTCCTGCAATATTCCAGCGACCCGGTCGTCTTCTATGACCCGCGGTCGCTCTGGCGGGCGCCGCCGTGGATGCGGGATCCGCCGGCCGAGGACATGACGGAGCACTTCATCTTCATGCCCGTCGTGACGCAGTTCCAGCTGGCGCTCGACATGGCCCTGTCCTTCGGCGCGCCGCCCGGCCGCGGCCATGCCTACTTCGCGCAGGATTATATAGGGCCTTGGGTTCAGGTCACGGCGCCCTCGGATTGGACCCCCGAAGATACGCAGCGGCTCAAGGCGCATTGCAACGTCGGCTACCAGCTCGGTTGCGCCACCGGTCAGCGGTGATCGGGAGCGTCATGGCGCAGGTGGCCGGCTCCCGCGACGCTTCGCGACGGCCACCCTGTCACTCGGGGGTCTCGACGAAATGCAAGACGCCGCGCCCGTCGAAATCCTCCATCACAAGGCCCGCACCAAAGCGCACATAATCCGAAACCTGCGCGAGCGCGGCGAGGAAACGCCGCTCCTGCGCCTCGATCTCATCGGGGCAGGCCACAATGGTCCCAGCCATGTTCTCGGGAAAGGCAAGCCCGAGGCCGGATGGCTGCAACTGTCCCCGGAACCGATTGCACCCTTCAAAGGCTGAGACATTCATCGCGTCGTCGATCACGAGCGTAGCCGGATCATCATTGGGCCAGGCTTCGCCGAAGACCTCCGTCACGGCCTAAGCCACACCGCTAAGGCGAGATCAATTCACTGGCATGTTGACCATATGATCGTCAGGGAACTCGCATACGACGGTTGATTGCTAAAGAGCGCGACGGGACGCGAAATCACGCGATCGAAACATGAACATATTTCGCACACGACGCTCCGCAAGTTCTTGAAATCCCGTCAAAATCGTCACCATCCATCACTGGACTGGCTCAACAGTCTCTTTTCACAGCGGTAGTTATTCGCATTGGAGGCACGGTGAAGATTGCAGCTTTCAGTAGTTTGGGCTGCAAGCCAACCTGCGGCGGTGCAGAATACCCTCTCGATTTGGAGTCATCCGGATGTTGGCTTTCTATTTCACGGCATTATCCGCTCGCGCCTGAAAAGAAAGTTCACTTTCCACCCTGCCTTACAAACAAGCCATGCCCGCCACCCTATCGAGCTATCAACTTTTCACCATCCTCCTCTCGCAGCATCGCTTCCATGTCGTCCAAGCCATCGACTGCAGAGCGCATCTGCGCCTCATCAGCTACGCTCGCAGCTTCAGAATCCACGACGCTGCTGCCAAAATCCATCTCCATCTGGCGCTGTTCCTCGGCGATGACGGCTTGAACGACAGGCGCGGTCTTCTTTGGAGCGGCGTCGGCTTGGCCTGAAGGTTGACCATCGCCAGCCTGGCTTGCCCTCTCCACATCGGCTTCTGTTCCCCCTCGCCCATCCGACGGCGGCGTCATCGGCATGGCGCGCACACTCAGCGGCAGCGTGCCTTGCGATCCCCCTCCTCCCGGCTTCGGAAACGGCAACTCCCCCGTCTGTGCCGCGTGGATTGCCTTGAACAGCCGATCGTCAAAATATTGGATCCGCTTTGCACAGACCGGCATTTGCGCATCGATCACCATGACAATCTCGTCGAGCGGCAGGCGGCGCGCCTCGTCTTCAGGCAACAAGGAGCTTTCTTCGGTCCGTGTGGACTGGCTGCGGCCCTCGAAGGGGTTCTTGCCGATGGATTGCGACCGCGTGACGACCGTCTTCGTGGTCTTGCCGACCGCCTTGCTCAGCTCCTCAACGGTCTTCTCATCCGCGGGCGTCAGGTAAAGCTTCACGCCAGCGTTGCCCTGCAGGGCACGGCGGGTGTTTTCGCCGTAGATTTCATCGAGAGCGGGGATGGTTTGGGTGACCACGGCCAAATGGCCGCGATAAGTTCGCAGGGTCTCGATGCTCTCGACCACGATGGGCATTTTGCCCAAACGATTGAACTCATCGAGCATGATCATCACCGGCCACGGCTCATCCGGCCCGGGGTCCTTCTCCTGCATGGCGGAGAGAAGGTCCGAGAAGAAGAGACGGATCAACGGCGCGAGGGGTTTCACCATCAGTGGCTGGACCACGAGATAGACCGAGAAGGGCTTCTTGCGGATCGTCCGGAAATCAAAATCCGACACCGCCGTCGCCTCGTCGATGGCCGGGTTTTGCCATTGATCGAGCCCCGAGGTCATCAGGAGCGAAACGTAGGAGGTCAGGGTGTCGTTGTTGGTCGAAGCGAGCCGCGTGAAGATCAGCTTGGCGGCCCTGTTGTCGACCTCGTGGCCGCGGGCGAAATACTCCTTCTGCTTGTTCCCGCCAGACGCGGCGATGCGGTAGATTTCGCCCAAGGTCGGGCGCTTGCGCTGGAAGGCCAGCAGGCCCGCCGCCACGAAGAGATCGATCCCGCCTTTCAGGAGGCCCTGCACCCGGTCATTGTCGCTTTGTAGGAAGAGCGTCGCGAGAAGCTGCAATTCCATCTGCTGGCGTGCTGGATCTTTCAGTTCGGAGATGCGCAGGAGCGGGTTGTAGCGATGCGTGCGCTTGCCCTCCCAATCGGTGGGGGCAAAGCGATAGACCTTGTCGCCCTGGGCTGCGCGGTGCCGGGCCGTGGCCTCGAAACACTCGCCCTTCACATCGAGGGTGACGGCGGAGCCCTGCCAGGTCAGCAGGTTCGGAATGACAAAACCCGTGGTTTTGCCTCGGCCCGTGGGGGCTACGATCAGCGCATGGGGGAAGACTTTCGAGCAGATGTATTTCGCGCGGGATTTTGGATTACCGAGCTTGCCGAGGATGAACCCGGTCCCCGGCGCCCCGAAGAAGCCATTGGCCTTCATCTCGCGGGAGGTCTGCCAATGGGTCTGACCAAACCGTGTCAGGGCGGAGCCCGAGAGGGCGAGGCTCAGCATCATGCCGGCGGCGGCGAAGCTGCCGATGATCAAGTGAATAAGTTGCGCGTCCTCCGGTCGGCGGTCCAGGATCGCCAGATAGTTCTGCGCGATATAGGCGAAGTCGATCTCCGCCCCGAAACCAAGGTCCTGATAGGTCAGTACCGCCGAGGCGATGGTGTATCCCATGGCGGCAGTCACCAGCGTAACGAGAAGCACACCGGTGGCGATCCGCGCTTTTCCCATGACGGCGCTCAATGGACCTGACCCCGCTCGGTCTCGCCATCCACGTCTGTCGCGCGGTGTTTTTCGTATTCGGCGTCGGCGAGTTCATCGACCACCTGGCGCAAGGCTTCCGTGTTGGCCGTCGCGGCATCGGATTGCAGGTAGACCTTGGCGACATAGAGCCGGTCAAGACGGTCCTCGAGAACCTTGTCCAGCGCATCGGCATCGCCGGATGTGAGCCGGTCGAGTTGACGGTCATCCAGCACCCGCGCGACCTCGTTCCGGAATGCATCCCGCTCCGCCTCGGTCTCGAAGGGCGCGGACAGCTCTCCGGCCCGTTCATGATCCAGGACACGCGCGATCTCGTCAGCGAGGCGGTCGGTATGGTCAGTCCGCAGCGCAGTTTCATCGCGGGTCGCGAGGAGGTCGTCGCGCGTGGCAACTCCAAGCCCGTCGCGTAACTCGTTGTCGCGGCGAACCTGATTGATGGCCTCCGTGTCCCGTATCTCGACGACAGCGGCATAGGTCGCGCCGAGCCCGCGGGCGAGGTGGGAGGGCATATCCGGATAGCGCGCGCGCAAGTCATCCGCGACAGCATCCGCAACTTGGGTGCGGACATCGCGACCCTCCATGATCCGGTCGACCTCGCGGGTGATCTCGCTGGCGCGGGCTGCATCAGTGATGGACTCCCTGTAGGGCTCAGACCGGTCGATCACATCGCCGGGGCGTGCGAGCAGCTCCGGGTGTGCCTCGAGATACGCGCGCTGCTCCGTCTCGATCCGGCGCTCCGCCCGCGAGACGACCTGCCAATCCCGGTCCTCGATCTGCTGCGCTGTCAGGCCGTCTGCTCGCATCTCCTGACGGATTGTCCCTTCCATCGCCCGGACAGCGTCCCCGTGATAGTGGAACCGCTCGCTGACCGCTTTCTCCTCCACGACCCCATCCCGGCGCAGCACGTTCTCCCGTTCCAGAAGCGTGCCAAGCTCGACATGCACGTCATTCAGGATGTCACGCGCCTGTTCCAGGTCGGCGCGGCGTTCGAGGTTCAGGTCCCGCGCCTCGGCCACCTTGGAGAGATCATCGGCAATCCATTGATGCTCAAGCGCTGCATTGGAAGCCCCGGTCTCGATCCGGGCCACCACTTCCGAAGTGCTGATCCCGGTGCCGCGCAGGGCGGTGTCTATGCGCGACCGCAAGTCCGGCTCGGCCAGACGGTCCAGCCGGCTGGCGTCGATATTGGCCTCAGAATAGATCCCGCCTTCCGAGGGCGCCTCTGACAACGTGCTCGAACGCAATCCGAGCGGCTGCATGTGCTGGACCTGCGTCTGGATCTCGATGAGGCGCTTTTCCAGCACGGGACGCTCCGCATCGGACTTCTCGGCGATCATGCCCTGTACCCGCGCGAGCTTCTCCGCATAGAGGCTTCTCAGATCCTCGAAGCTTTGATCCTCGGCCATATACACATCTCCTGTTCGGTCCACCTGTCCGCCGCGCGCCAGCACCTCGCCCGCGCGGAAGAGTGCCGCCGCAATATCCTCGCGGGCCTCCCGGGAAGCTTCTGCAGCAAGCGAGTGGTAGACGGTTCTGGTATTGGCGATCTCCGCGAGCGTACGCGTCAGGTCGGCCCCCACGCGTTCGCGCTCGCGGGGCGCGCGGCCCTCTTCTTTCGCCGCATAGACCTCGCGGGTAGTGGCGGGGTAATGCACGACACCGCGATCCACCCGGCGCGTGGCTTCCAGGCGCACGCCGTACTTCTCCGCCTCCTCGACCATGGCGAGGCGGAAGTCGTCATAGTTGAAGCGGTGGTTGCGCCCCAGAAAGAAGAACTCGCCTTCCTGCGAGCGGCGGTTCAGCACCAGATGCGCATGGGGGTGATCGCGGTCTTCATGCACCGCGATAATGTAGTCGAAATGCCCCGCGTCGGTCTGGAAGAACCGCTCGGCCACATCCGTCGCGATGTCGCGCACATCCTCCCCGCGCGTGCCGATGGGGAACGACATGAGCATATGGGTCGTCTGTCCAAGCTTGGGCTTGAAGCCCGCATCCCACCGCTTGGCAAAACGCTCGGTGAGGTCCTTGATGTCCTTCGCTTCGAGCTTCACCTTGCCATCGAAGAACCCGCTGCTGTCCACGATATGGGTGGACTTGGTGGTGAGGTACTCGAGCTGGTTTGTGAGCTGTGATTTGGTATGCGTACCGCCGCCCCGGATCGCCTTGAAGACGGCTGGCCGATACCCTGCCGCCGCGCGCACAAGCTGGCTCTGCTTGGCGACATGCAGCCCCTGCATCGAGCCCCGGATCCGGCTCCAGCCGTCCCGGAAAACCTCGCCCGTGACGGCATCGACAGCATCATTCAGCCGCATGCGCAAACTCCCTCAGCGCGGCCGTGGCCTCGAGCTGCATCGCGTCGCGACGGCGGCGCAGGAGCAGATCGATCTCGTCAGCGGAGTCGAGGATGAACCGCGCCAGTCCGCGCATCTGCGCGAGGCGCAATTCGGAGAACTCCGCACGCGTGCCACCATTAGCCCCCTGCCCCATCTGGTTGGCCCGCGTCATCTGCTTGGCGATCTGCGCAACCCCGTTGCCTACCTCATGCAGAGAACCCCTGTAGCGTGCCATCTCTGCCGCCATCTGCGCGTCGGGCACAAACACCCCGCCTGCCGCCTGGATCAGCCGCCGCAGCCCCTCGGCCCGGCTCTCGATCCCCGCCTTCGCCAACACCTCGTCGAGCGCCATAAGCTCCGCAGCTGTGACCTTCACACTGACCGCCGAGACCGGGATGGCGGCATCGGCCTGGCGCTCGGCATCGGCTTTGAGCGTGTACTGGATCGCTCGCGACGACACGCCAAACCGTTCAGCAAGCTCAGACGTCGACACACCTTCTGCAGCCTCGCGAACGATCTCCATACGGTCCGCACCTGTGAGACGTTTTGAGCGCGACATGCGAAGAAAGACCTCCTATTTCCTGCCACCTTCCACCAAGGCTGACCCCACCTTACGATAATATACCCTACTGTCAATTATATACTTAAGTCGCATTCAGACTTAGTCAGCCTTGGTGTCCGCTTCGCGCCGCGGCCCGCAGGGACGCGGCTCTGCCACCCTCACCATCGGGCGACCACCTGTCCAATGGGTCCCCTTCCCCAGCACCGCCCGAGGGTCTGGCCGAACACGCACGTGTTCGGACGGAACCGCGGGCGGGCGCAAACCCCACCGACAGGGCGGACAGGCAGGGTCAAGGAGGGCCAGATTTGGCTCCGCCAAATCTCTGCCGCAAAAACCGGGAGGCCCTGGCCTGCCTGTTTTTGTGGATGGCCCCCTTGAGGCTGACTGGCCGGTCTGTCGCGGCCGGATCATTCCGAGCGGCGATCGTCCGTTGCGCGCGCAGCGACCGGCACCAAGAGGAGGTCACTTCGGGCGAACTGACCGCCGGACACGGCATCCCTGGAACAGGGATCGGGCCGCCCCAAGATCGTCCTGGGGCGGCCCATCCTCGCCAGAGGATTTAGTCCTGGGGATCTTTCGCGCTCGGTGGGAACATCACCAGCTCCGAGACCGCGACCGGGAAGTCGAGCTTGAGGCTGAAGAACTCCGAGCCGTCCCCGTTGCGGGTGTTGCGGAACATGGCGCCCACGCGTTGGAATCGGGTGCGCTCCTGGCCATCGGTATCGGTGAACTTGACGGGAACGGTGGCGACGTAGTGGTTGGTCATTTGGGTTACTCCTTATTGCGATGAGGATCACCCAGCACGGGGGCAAGAGGACCGGTCGCAAGCGCAAATGCGGAGGGTCCGCGGCCCCGCCGTGGAAGCCGTATTTGTGCTTGCCGAAGCGTGAGCTGAGGGCACGAACGGGCCGACCCCGTGCGATCCACATGCATAGCAAAAAGGAGGGACCCGATTGACCTGTGCCATCACGCAGTCGCCACCATCCGCGTCCACGTCCTGCCGAACCTGGCCGGGGTGCTGATGACGCCCGCCCGCGTGGATGCGATGTTCCGCGACACCACCCGAGGGTCGAGCAGGGCTTCAGCCTCAAGTGCGACGTCTCGACCCCTCGCGTCTTGCGCTGCTGACGATGTGCTAGGTGCGCACCATCCCCAGCCCGTACCGATGCGGATGGGCCGAACTCTGACGGGCTGGGTAGAGGGATGACGGTGCTGGACGCCGTGAGATGCAGATCAAGTGTGACCGATCGCACGCGCCATGAGATATGACGAAAGGACCGCCCGAAGGCGACCCGGTTATGGCCATCACGCGCCCAAGCTGTCGAGCATCCCCCTGGTATCAGGCATTCGCTTCAGCGAGTTGCCGATGTGTTCCCGCCAGCGCGGCCCAACCTCCATTGCGGTGGCATAGGCCCGAGCCAGATCATCGGGCCGGTCCTCGGCCATCGCTTCGATAAGGAAAGCCGCCTGCTCGCGGTCCTTCGCGGATTTCAGGCTCCCTGCCCCATCGCGGCGCCGGTCGGCAATGATCAGTTTGTGGACTGCATAACGCTCCGGGCGGGGCACCTGCACCAGAACGCCGGATCTATAGATCGCCGCCGCGTGGATCGGCTCAGCGATCAGGAAGTTGAGATAGTTCAATCCTTGGGCGTTCACGCCCAATGCTGGCAGATCACGGATGGTCTCATCTCCGAACGCCGGTGTGAGAAACTCGACCAACTGGCCGCTGCCACCCTGGGCCCATCGCCATGTCCGACCTTGGTCAAGAGCTGGCAGAGGATCGAATTTGAGCGCTGAGAACGTCTCGGCAAGACCCGGGTCGACCTGATCCTGCAACGCAACGCTGAGCTTCTCGAACTGCGCGATGTCGATGTCGCCAGTATTGGCCATACCGCCAATTGGCAGACGGATACCAAGCTCGCCTTCATAGAGGCGAAATGCATTGGTTCCGACGATGGTGCCACCCAGACGGAAGGTTCCGGCTGCGGCCATGGCCGACAGGATGGAACCGGTCGCCCGGTCGATGGGCGTCATGCCTTCCGCACGCAAGAGCCGAACAAGCCGCGACCGTTCCGCCTGCCGATCCTTGGCCGTTGCGCGCAGCTCTTCGATCCGGTCGATGCGCGCGCGCGTCTCGTCGCTGTCTTCGCCGATATAGATGAACCGCATCTCCGTCCCGACACGGCGCGCGGCATACCAATAGGCCTTATCCCCACGCTCCTTGAGCGTGGGCTTGCCTTCGACACCGGACAAGGCGTCGTCCTTCAGAAGACGCACCAGGTCGGTATAGGCGCTCATCGCGATGCTGCTGAGTGGGGTCATGCCTATCATTTCCAAGTTTTGCTTGGCACAC
The DNA here is from genome assembly GCF_059612845.1 of Ruegeria sp. YKSE079. Classification (NCBI taxonomy): domain Bacteria; kingdom Pseudomonadati; phylum Pseudomonadota; class Alphaproteobacteria; order Rhodobacterales; family Roseobacteraceae; genus Ruegeria; species Ruegeria sp. YKSE079. The sequence goes on from NZ_JBXWRJ010000014.1 coordinate 84,394, forward strand.
ATATACCTATCAAAACAGGAAATTGCTAGGCAAAGTGATTTGGAGAACGTCCACACCCATAAGAAACGACGAAAGGGCCGCCCGAAGGCGACCCTCTTTCTTCAATCCTGCGACGCCTTCTTCGCCGGGTCCGCAACCCGCATGACCGTCAGGCCTTTCGCTTCCGCCTTCTGCCCGAGGTTCAGCGCGACCCCGTTGCCGCCGAAGAGCACAACCCCCGTCGCCGCGAACTTGTCGTCCAGCATTTCGTCGTTGCATTTGAACGGTGCCGCCCGCCCATGCGCAGACCAGCGAGGATCAAAGCGCGCCTGCGCGACCCCGCGTGCTCGGGCCCACCGGGCCGCGATCATCTCCGCCCCGTGCTTGCCACCCTTGTGGCAGAGGAAGATCTCCTGGTTGCGGTTCTGCCTGATCCGTTCGCGAACCTTGTCGAGCGTGTTGAAGATGACATCGACATCGGTCCAGTCGGTGGCGCCCGAGACGATCAGGGGAACCCCCTCGATTTTCGACTTCGCGGCAGTCTCACGGTCGTGCTGCTCCAGGAGCTGCCGCGCCTCGAACACCGCGCCGGTCTCTTTCGCCCGGACGCTTGCGCGCGACCCGGCTGCCGGAATGAAGGCGTGGCCCGTCTCGACCTCGTAGCATTCCGCCGCCGCCTCGCTCATCACCTCGATGGCGCTGACAATCTCGCGCAGCTGCAGAAAGCGTGCCTGCGCCTCTTCGAGCGCGGTCTCGGCGATCTCTGATCCATCGTGGGATTTTGCCAGCGCGCCGATCTTGTCGGCGGTGCGGTCGACCTCCTTGCCAAGCGCTACCTTGCGGCGCTGCAGGATTGTCGCGAGCCCATGGGCCAGCGGTTCGATTTCCGCCTCGAGCCCGGTATTTCGCAATTGACCGAGCAGAGCCTCGAAGCTCTCGCGGATGATGTGGTCGGTCAGGATGTGATCTTCCGGGATCGGCAGCTGTGCGTCCTTCTCGGTCAGTCCGAAAAGCTCGATGGTCTCGTAGGTGTTTGCGGTGTCGTAAGCCATGTCTGGTCTCCAGTATTCGGTTCCTAGGCCACCACGTGAGTGTGGGGGCATGGCCGAATGCCTGGTTTCCGAATCTGCCCGGGTCAGGGACGGCGCAGCCGCCGGCTTGCCGGGCGCAAAAGTTTTCTGCGCGCAGCACCGGACACATGCGCGCCCTCACGCACGGGACCATCCCGCGCCACAGCCCCTGCCCTCGCCGAAAAGTTTTGCGATCCTTGACGCGGGCTGATTTGGGGGCCATCCGGAGGATATGCTTCCGCGCTCATGTGTGTGTGTTTTGACGGTAGGTTTGCCCGACCCGAGCAGGCAAACGGCCCGACCGGACGCGGGAGACGGATGAAGTGGCGGGATCGTTTTGGCCTCAGGCCAAAACAGACCAGAGCGCAATCCGGCGGAGCGGCCGGGGAGCGACGTGCTCGCGAGGCGGGCAAACCGGGATGCCGGGTACGACGCCGCGGTGAGGCCGCATGGCCGAATGCGCGACGGACCGAAGGGCCGTTCTCCCCTGCGACACGCGAAGCCGAGCTGGGGAGGCCGCAAGGCTCTGGCCAAGGTTAATGTGCAGGGGCTACGCTTTAGACTATACGGATTACGTCTCCAAGCTTGCGACGTGATGGGCGGAAAGCCGTCTTTCGGGGCGGCTGCGAATCCAAAGCTCCACCTTGGCGAAAGCAGCCATTCAAACCCTATCGGAACTGAAGCCTCTTGCTGCGATGGATGCCAAGGTTAGCAATGAGCAGAAAGGGTGCGTGTCACAAAGACACGCACCTGACAAAGGGACGGCGAGGCCAAAACGACTATGCAACGATAGGAGAAGTTGGCCAGCGGTTCCGGCTACCGTTGCTCACGGCTAAACTTTGACCAGTTCGGCAATCTTGATCGCGACGTCGGTCATGCTTTCATCAGCTGTATTCAGGCCCGCTCGTGACGCCAATAGCAGACTGACCTTTTCGAGCTCTTCGTAAGTCGTTTCGTGCACGATTGGTATGAGCCGTTCGCGCCTCAATAATGCCGACTGTTCTTTGTCGGCTACACCTTCCGCGGGTAGACGCCGCAACATTGCTGGCGTGACCAGCACGATCCCAACCCTGGAATTGACCAAGCCCTTGTCAATTGCCCGCATCATAGGCACTCCCAGCCCAAGGTCCTTTTCGCTGAACCAAACTCGTACACCCCGTGCTTCGAGAAGGTCATGAAGTTCCTTCGCCGCGCCTTGCCTGTCGTCCCAAGCATGGCAGAGAAAGGCGTCACGGAGGTCTGGCTGGGAGGACGCAAGTTGCTCAACATTGTCCCTTATAGGAGTGAGGGCTTGTACTTGTGCTTGAGTGTAGGAAACCGTCGACGCGCTTCCTGACCAACGCGGTTTTTTGGTGCTGCGTCCTGTTCCGCTTCCGGTACTTGTGCTGCCACCAGCGGCGAAAGACATACGGGACGGTGGCGAGAACGAACCGTAGCTATTCGTTCTGCGACCATATCCGCCGTAACGGTTGCGACACGCTGGGCAGTTCGCCGCAGCAGCTGCTGAACTATGCCCCCTAACGGGAGCGGTACACCTTGCCATCTTTTCTGTCGCTCCTGCTTTTCAGAAGTGTAGGGACATCCTTTACGGGATGAACGTGAAGTTATTTGACCACCCGCAGGCGTTGCGACGCTTGCGGCAAAGGATGAAGTGAGCGAAGATCTTCTTCACTCGAACGAAGTGCTTGGGCCAAATCAGATACATCATATCCGAGCTCTTCGATATGGAGGCGCACGATCTCAGGCAAAACAGTTGGCATTTCAACTTTGAGATCAAGTTCGGGGGGCTCAGCTTTGCGATAGCCCATGGAACTCATTTGCCGCCATAAATACTGGCTTTGATTGTCGGTGATTGCCCCAATTTGCTTCGCTCGGTAGAGGAGCGCTGCCATTGATGTGCGCCACACTGGTTTCAAGGCAGCCAGGGTTTGAACCGTGAGGCGCCTTGATGAAAGCTGGGGGCGAAGGTCTCGTGCGGGCATTAGCAAAGCAGAGGCAAAGACGTTTGCTTCATTCTCCATGTCAGGAGATGGAACTTGATGCATAACGACGTGGCCGAGCTCATGCGCCAGACTGAAACGTTGCCGATCTGCCGGCATATTGCGGTTCAAGAATATGCACGGTGGCATATCCGGGATTTGAACAGTAAACCCGTCGACTTTGAGGGCAGCAAAGTCGCAATGCACGACAATGCAGCCTGCTCGCTCCACCCACTCGACAAGATCTCGGATAGGCCCCGAGGGGACAAGCCAAGTACGCCTGATGAGGTCGGCAATCCGCTCTGGATCGCCACCAAATTCATCTACATCCATCCGTGGCAGTGACAACTCGGGCTCAAGATCAGCTGCATCCAGTAGTCTTCTGAGGTGCAGTATCCTTATGTTGAGTTCAGCTTCCAGGCGTTCAATCGCTTTCTGTCCAACGCTGGCACGCTTCCGATATTGCACGCTCATTGGAAGGCCGATGACCCTATCATGTTGAAAAAAGAATTCTATGGGGAAGCCCAACGCTTTACTGACACTATCCAGAACCTCATCTGTCGGGCCGATCAGGCCGTTCTCAAGTTTGGAGAGATTGGCCTGCGACACACCTGATTTTGACGATAGTTCTGATTGACTCCATCCACGGGCCTGCCGCGCTATCCGCAGCAGGTCTTGATTGAAATTGTCGGTCATTAGTCTGTGCTTTTCTTGCGGTCGGAAGCTCTGCCCTTGAGTTTCACGATGGAGGCGGCCGGGCGAACTGGCTTCGGATCGGGAAGCGGCAGCGGCATGGTCGCTTCACCCGCATCCAAGAGGCTATACTCCCACGCAACCCGATTGCTATCCCTTGCAACTACGCAAATATCCGCGATCTGCGTTTCAAGCTGATTGAGTTTGTATACAATCTCAACGCGTTGAACCTCTGGAAGATTGAACAAATCCTGATCATGATCGTGAAATGCCAGAGCGAGTTGCGTGGCGACGTTTGACGAGCGGCCCGTTTCGTCGGCCTTCTTGAATCTGAAAAGCACTTTGTCGTGGACAAGAAACTTCATCGTTTCATGCCCGTCAATAACGTGTACCGCGTCGTGTCCCAACAGGTCGCTGTTCACACGTTCAATGATCTGCTCCCACACAAAGTTGGCGCGGCTACGTTTACAACGCCACACGCCGTTGAAATCGCTGGACAGCCAATCGTCCCAAGCGCTTCGAATGGCTGAGATGATGGGTTCGCGGATTTCGTTCAAGATGGGACGGACTGAAACTTCACTGGGGATCGGCATGCTCAAGCCTCGATTGTTTGATCACTTTGTAGCGGTCGACATTTACAAATGCAACAGCAAATTATTCACTGGTTGATTTCCTCCTTGAGCCTCGGGGCAAAGGTCCCCGCCGGGAGGCGCCTTGGGGTGTCCAGAGGGCGGGCAAGTTGAGTGCTCCGCTTTTGTCCGTGCGAGTCGCACTCGATGGAGGGGGTTTTGGGGAGGCGAGCGAAGTCTCCTCCGACCGGGCGCAGGGAGTTCAGTGGGAGAGCAAACCGATGACCCTGATCCGGCGGAAGCCTTCCGCGGAATGCGCAGGGTCCCGGGGAAGCGCCCCGTTCGAACGATAGACCGAACAGGGGCTCCCTCGGGGCCGAAGTGCGATCTGGTTAGTGGATAATTTCACCTGCAAGACCTCCCGGCCATTCGTGTCGGGGTGAAGCTGCACCGCCGTGTTGAGCAACAGTGTGAATGGCAGAACAGGGGATTCCGCACCGCGGCAAAAGCCACTCAAACGAATGTCCGGAGAGGGCCGACCACGTCTGGCGTACCGCTTCAGTCCAGATCGACGCCGCCGAGGCGCGGCGCATGTACATGCGTTCGGATTAGGAACGCAGCGCCCGCGCCCGCGATAGCGCCGAAGAGATGCGCCTCCCACGACACGCCGGGTTGGCCCGGAAGAAGGCCCCAGAGAATAGAGCCATAGAGGACACCGACCACCAGCGCCGCGCCCAGCGTGATCGGAGAGCGATCCACAAGACCGCGCGCGATGAGGAAGCCAAACCAGCCGAAGATCAGCCCCGACGCACCGATATGGATCGCCGAGCCGCCGAACAACCACACGAGACCGCCCCCTAGGCCGATCACCACGGCGTTCACCGACAGCAAGCCTCGCGTGGTCGTTGCCACCAGCAGCCCACCCATCACCAGAAGCGGCGGCGTATTGGCCATCAGGTGCGAGAAGCTCCCATGCAGGAGGGGCATAGCGATGACACCATCCAACCCGCTGCCGTGCCTGGGGATCAGGCCGAAGGCCGGGTTCAGGCCGTAGCCGGTGATCCAATTGACGACTTGGATCGCCCAGAGCAGCGCGACAAAAGCGGCAAGCGCCGCGGTGCGCCGGAAGAAGACGCGCATGTGATCCCGGTTCATCATGTTGGCGACAGTAGTCGTCCCCACAGCGCCTTCAACGGCTTTCGCGCGCTGCACAGGGTGCCACCTCCGGGAAAGGGGATTCGCGGCGGCCAACCTCGGTAGGGCTCAAGCCAAGAGAATGGCTCCGATCTTACACGGTGTTCCCAGGCCGCAGCGGCATGATTTCACGCTCGGGGCGCTTCAACGCTTCGGCATATTTGCGGGCATTGTCGTCAATCGCGCCGTGCCAGAGCTTTGAGACAAAGGCCTGGGCGTCTTGAACGGTCATGTCCTTCAGCGAAGAGGACAGCGCCATGAAGAGCTCTTCCCCGCTGATTGCGGCGGCATTGTGCATGGCGTCCGCGTAAAATGATGGATCGTTGAGAACCTGATCGCTCAGGGGCATCCGCGCGAGGTTCTCTTCCGGGATCGCCATGAAGATCGTGTCCTGCAGGTCGGTCAGATAGGCGCGGCGCGATGTGGACACCGGCTTTCCCGCCGCCTTGGCCTCCAGATATGCCTGCCTTGTCCTGTCGAGCTTTGCCCTTGCATGGGTCATGATGACATCACGCTGTCGTTCAGGCAGCGCAAATCCGGTGCAACGCTCGATATGAGCAAGAAGCCCTCCAACCTCGGCGTCTACATCAAAGCTCTCGAACCACGGAGCTTTTCCCAGTCTCGCCACCATGTGCCTACCCTCGCACATTCAATAATATATTATCGTATATCATATTCAGCAGATCGCAAGCAGATGCGTGCTTCGTGCAGCCAGACATGGAAAAAGGGGAACCGTGATTCCACGGCTCCCCTTTCGGTTCAGATCGTCTCACCTCGCGCGCTGATCAGGCAACCAGCGACAGCCCCGCGCCCGCGTCTTGCGCTTGATCACCGCTGTCGATGAACGGAATGATCGAGAAAGTCTGGCCACCGCGCTGTTCTTCGTTCTGGACGGCGTTGACACGCAGGTCGCCATCGGGCGTGTTGATCAGCAGCGAAAGGTAGTCATTGCCCGTGCGGCTGCTCTTGGCCATCCACGCCGAGCCAACGCGGATCGGCGTGCCCCGGGGCGAGCTGACCTCGATGCGGTAGTCTGGGTGGGTCTCCTCGGACTTGTAGCTGTTCTCGATCAGCATGAACTCCAGATCGAACATCATATTGGCGATGTAGCCGGTGAAGGCGTTGTCAGCGTCCATGGCGGTGAGCTCGCCCGAGATCGAGCCGGATTTCATCAGACCGTTCGAGACCAACGGGATGATCTCGAATTCGCCGCTCTGGGCCGCGCGCGCCTCTTTCGTCTGCACCGCGTTGACCCGGAACGGGCCGAGGCCCACATCGATCTGCATCGAGATGTAGGGGTTTCCGCTGGTATTGCCCGTCTCGTTCCAGGCCGTGCCGATGCGGACCTTGCGGCCCGATTTGTTGACTGCTGTCACGTCGTAATCCGGACTGCGCGCGGACATCTTGGCCCGTGCCTCAAGCTGGATGGCGATGTCAAAGCGTGACGAGTGGATCATGCCGGTGTACTCGGCGGCTGCGGTTTCGGCATTGCGGGTGAGGTTTCCTGCGAACATGGGATGGTTCCTTTTGGATTGGCCGGTGCCTGACGTCCTTGCCAGCGCATCCGGGATTGCTTTCTCGACCCCTTGAGGGATCACAAATCAGAAAGCTTGCTTTCCCTTTATGCCCCGCCCCCGGCTTCGCGATGCCGTCTGAGTAGGTGTGCCGCCGCGCCCCCGGGTGCTGCGCCCCTCTCCTGCCCGTCTGATCTTGATTGGCGGCCCGGATTTTCCGCAGCGTCCTTCGATTGCGCGATGAAGAACTCCGCCTCTTTGCCATTCAACCGGTGCCCTTCCCGGTCGGTCAGACCGATGCAGCTGCCGTTCGGCAGAAAGCTGATCAGGTACTGACCGAGCCGGTCCTTGTGGACAACGTAGCCGGTATTGGCCCAGTGCACGGTCTGGCCGGCATCGACGGCCGCCTTGATGTCATCGAGTGTCATGCGAACCTCCTTACGAAGAATGGTGGGGAAACTACGCAGGAAGCCCGGTCGTCAAACCGGGCTTCACTGCAGCATTTGTTTGGCAAACGGCCGAGGCTGTCAGGCACCTTGCGTGGCTTGTGTCGCGCGCGCCGCCATCCAATCTTTCAAACCAAGAACCGTTCTGCCGGCGGCGACTTCAGATGCCCAGGCGGCCCTTGGGTCGCCGCAGGGCTCATCGCCGGAATGTCGGTCGATGTGGCCATTGGCCATCCATGGCTCGGGCTGGATCCGCCGCAGCCAGTCCGCCATGCTCGGGATACGGCCCTGGCAGTCTTCGCGGACATGCTGCTCGCCGATCCAGCGCACGGGAATGTCCCGACCCGCGCTATTGGTCAGGGTCAAGCCGAAGACACGCTCCGCTTCGAACAGGCCTTGGGCATGGTGACGCAAGGCGCGGTGCGTGAAGAGCGCGAGGTGCTCTTTCGAGGCGTCAAACCAATCGTGCACAGCCTGATAGTCAGACGGCACCCCGCCGAATTTCTGGGCAGAGCTTTCAGCGTGATGAAGCGGATGTGCCATCTCACAGTCCCTCGTCATAGCTGTGCGAGCATTCAACGTAGCGGTCCGCATGATCGAGCATGATGCTGTCGGCTGCGATGTCCCAGGTCAGCGTGCCATAGCCGCCTTCGTTGTTCTCGAACCCAGGATGATGGTGATAGGCGAGCGACCAGGCGAAATCGCCCACCTCTGTCGCAAGCGGTTCCGTCAGTTTGACCTCCGCAGGCTGCACGGTCACATCCTCGACATTGCCGGAGTCGCCATAACCTTCGTATTCGGCAGTGACCTCGCTGATGCCAAGCGCGCGCAATTGCGCGATCAGTTCCACTCGGGTTGCTTTCAGGGTGGTTTCGCGCTCGGCGCGCCACTGAGCCGCCATTGCGGCATAGTCGATCTGGGGATTGGTCATGGGTCTGTTCTCTTGTCTGAATTTGGGGCGCGCGCAGGCGTGCCATTGGCCTGCCCGCGCACCAGGAACGCGCAGACCGGTCAAATCCCGATCCGCGACGCCCGACCCAAAGCCCTCTTTGACTTTTCAGGCGGCTTGGTCCGCCGCTCTGGGGGTTCCCTGCCCCACGATCCGTGCCAGAATGCTGACCGTGTCGACACCGTCCCCATGCGGGAGGAACACCCGCAACTGGAAGGCGATGATCTCGGTGAAACAGCCAAGCGCTTTGAGGCTTTCGATCATACCCCGATCCGCACCGCCCAGCTCGAGGCGCATCTCGCCTGCGACACGGCGACGGGTCAGGGTCAGACCCCGGCCAATATCGACAGGCGCTGTAGTGCCAAGAGCGACGGTCATCATCTCCTGCGGTGTTTGCGGGTTGGAGACGAGGAAGCGGGAGCGCAGCGCGGCCGCCCCTTCTTCGCTCAGCGTGCGCCCGATCATGGCGGTCGCCCCATCCGGCGTGACCCGATAGATGCGCTCATTGGTGGTCGGGATGTCCTTCCAGATCGGTAGCAGAAGCCCGGTCAGCAGATAGAGCTTGGTCGTGGTGGTTTTTGGCAGGGACGCAGCCTCGGCATCCCAAAGCCGCGCAAACTCAGGCTTGCTGATCTCTTCCCAGGCAGAAGACCCGAACCGCGCCTCCTCCAGGTAGCTCGACCCGTTTGGCCGCACCGCCTTGCGCATCAGCGTGACGACGTCCTCGTCATACATCTGCATGGGCCGCGCCGAGATGAGCGCCGCGCGGCCGGAGGCGCGATTGACCATGGGGAGCTTGTCGGGATTGCGCGACAGGGCGTCATCCGCTGACAGCACACGGACCGGGTCGGTGACCTCGAGCCCGATGATCCGCGTCACGGCGCCGGATTTCGGGCAGGTCCAGAGATCTTCGGTGGAGACCTGTTCGATCCTTTCGCCTCGCAGGGTTTCGACGCCGAGATCGAGCGTGCCTGCGGCCCGCGCCCGCTCGGTCTGATCGGCGATCCGGCGCATGAACTCGACAAAGAGCGCGTTCTGCATGTGGATGGGAAGGGCCAGCACCCGGTTCAGAAACCGCTGGATCGGCGGAAGCTCTTCGAGCAGCACCCCGTCCTTGTCGATCAGCCGCAGGGCCGTCCAGTCGGTGAAGCTCTCGTAGCTCATCGCCTCGGCTCGCCCGACGGCAAGATCGGCGAAATACCCGCGCAATGCCGCCCGCGCGATCGGGCTTTCGAGATTGTCCTCCTCGCGGAACATGCCTTGCGAGCCGGTTTCGCGCTGGCCCTTGGTCAAGGCCCCCAGCTGGTCGAGGCGTTTGGCAATCGTCGAGGTAAAGCGCTTTTCGCCATGCACATCCGAGGTGCAGACCCGGAAGTAGGGCGCGCTGACCTGGGCAGAGCGATGCGTGCGGCCGAGCCCCTGGATGGCCGCATCCGCACGCCAGCCTGGCTCCAAGAGGTAGTGCCGCCGCCGTTTCTGGTTTTTCGCCGTTTGCGCCGCGTGGTAGGACCGGCCCGTCCCACCTGCATCGGAAAAGATCAGGATATTCTTCTCGCCGTCCATGAACGCTTGGGTCTCGGAGGAATTGCTGCTGGCGGCGCGCTTCTCGATGAAGAGGTGGCCATCGTCCGCCTTGAGAGGTCGGATCGAGCGTCCGGTCACTTCCGCCACGGCATCGTCACCGAAAGCCCAGAGGATCTGGTCCAGCGCCGAGGGGATCGGGGCGAGCGTCATCAACTCCATCATGGCCGCATCTCGTAGGGCGAGCGCCTCGCGCGAGACAACGAGCGCGCCGGTCTCGTCCCTGAGCGGCTCGGCCACCATAGTGCCGTCGATCTCGACCAGCTTTTGCGCGTGGATCGGGAAAGCCTGTTCGAGGTATCCTAGGACGTAGTCGCGCGGCGTTAGCGCGCCCTCGACCAGCTCGTCCGCCGGGTCCATCGTCTCAAGCCGGCGTTTCAGAAGGCTTTCGCCTGTGGAGACCACCTGGATGACGCAAGCGTTGCCCACTGCCAGGTCGTCTTCGATGGCACGGATGATGGTCGGGGCTTTCATGCCCATCAGGAGATGGTTGAAGAAGCGCTGCTTCGTGCTCTCAAAGCGGGACTTGGCCGAGGCGCGTGCGGCCGAGGCATTGGTCTCCCCCGAGGCATCGTTGACACCGGTCGCGGTCAGCGCGGCCTCGAGATTGTGGTGGATCGTCCGAAACGCGGTCGCATAAGCATCGTAGATCTCGATCTGGGCCGGGGTGAGCGCGTGTTCGAGCACGTCATACTCCACCCCATCGAAGCTGAGGGCGCGGGCCGTGTAGAGCCCGAGCGTCTTGAGATCGCGCGCGACCACCTCCATGGCGGCGACACCGCCTGCCTCCATCGCCGAGACGAAACCTTCGCGGCTCGGGAAGGGATATTCGGGGCCCTGCCCCCAGAGCCCCAGTCGTGCGGCATAGGCGAGGTTGTGGACGCTCGTGGCGCCCGTGGCTGAAATATAGAAGACGCGGGCGCGCGGAGCGGCCAATTGCAGCTGGAGGCCCGCAAGGCCCTGCTGGGAGGGTTTGACCCCCCTGCCCTGCTCTGACCCGGCAGCGTTCTGCATCGCATGGGCCTCATCAAAAGCGAGGACGCCTTCAAAGTCTTCGCCCATCCAGGCGAGGATCTGGCTCAGTCGCGTGGTGCCGCATTTGCCCGCCGAGCGCAGCGTGGCGTAGGTGACAAAAAGGATGCCACAGGTCACGGTGATGGGCTGGTCCGGTTTCCATTTGGAAAGCGGCTGGATGTCGGCGGGCGACCCGCCAAGATCGGTCCAGTCGCGAATGGCATCCTCGATGAGCGTGGCGGATTTGGAGACCCAGATGGCCTTCCTGCGCCCGGCCAGCCAGTTCACGAGAATGAGCCCCGCGCATTCGCGGCCCTTGCCGCAGCCGGTGCCGTCTCCGAGAAAGTAGCCAAGGCGATAGGCTCGGGCCTCCGGGTCATCATCGGAGCGCGTCAGCTTGGTCTGGTCGTCATCGATCGTAAAACGCCCCGGCAGGTCGCGCCCATGGGCATCATGCGCCATGATGATGGTCTCGAGCTGCGCCTCCGAGAGGTGCCCCTCCTCGATTAGTCGCGCGGGCAGGCGCAATTCCGCACTGGCGCCACCCGAAGGCACGGGTGGCGCGACAGAGGCCATGGCGATGCTCTCGACCAACGGTGTGGGATGTTCCTGCGTGCCTGCAATCTCGATTCGTTGCGGGCGGTAGCGCGCATAGATGTCCGAGACGGGGGTGTTGTCGCGCGGGACATCGAAGCTTGTGAAGCAGAGCGGGCGGACGGCATTGGCCCGTGGTTTGGAGGCGGCGACAGGCGCAGCGACGGTCTTGCGCGGGGCAGATGATGGAACGGTTGCTCGAGCATGAGGGATTGCTTCAGCCCATTGGCCGGGGCGTATCTCGAGCCGGGTCGCGGCCACGGCGTCGATAAAAGGAAGGGCTTCATCCAAGTCCCGGACACTGGCGCGGATCATCTCGCCGTCCTCCTGCACCTTTTCGAAGACTATCAGCTGAGTTTCGACAGAGGTCCCGAGCTTGCGGTAGACCTGCCCCGGCATCGTCAGCGCCAAGCGCGGCGTCAGGAGACCGCAGGCGCGGGACCAATGCGCGGTATCGCGTTCGGGCGTGAATCCTGGCGGCATGATCGCCACCAGCCGCCCACCGGGCGCGAGACGCTTCGCTGCCGCAATGAGATGCTTGGCGGCGATGTGCTTGTCTCGCGAGCGATCGACCGAGGAAGCGAAGGGCGGATTCATCACCACGACGTCGGGCAGAACCGGCGTCTGCAGCAGATCGTCAATATGCTCACCGTCATGGCCCGTCACATCGCCGCCAAAGACCGCGCGCAATAGGCTCTGGCGAAAGGGGTCTATTTCATTGAGCAAAAGCGTGGCACCGGCCCGGGCGGCGAAAGCGGCCAAGGCGCCGGTGCCAGCCGAGGGTTCCAGAACGGTCTCGCCCTTGCGAATGGCTGCCGCCCGCACGGCCATTGCCGCGAAAGGCAACGGCGTGGAAAACTGCTGCAGCCGGATCTGTTGCTCTGACCGGCGCGTTTCCGTCAGGAGACGTGACGCAAGGAGTTTTGCGGCGGAGTAATCATCCTCACTGTTGTCGCCACGTAGCAGCGCCTGCACAGCCGCCGCCTGCATCAGATCGTAGGCCATGCGCCAGTCCCACGCGCCGCTGGCATCGCTGCCATGAAACGTCTCGCGCATGATGCGCGCGAGCGCTGAACTGCGCAGGGGTTGGTAGTCGATCTCCGCGCCGATTTGCGCTAGCGCAGAGGCGAGATCAGCGTCGGAGATTGGGAAAGGCGGGTTTGCCGGATTGGGCTTGGTCATGGGGGTTTTCCTTTGGATCAGGGTCTGAGTTCCAAAGGACAAAAAGCCCACTTTCGCTTTTCGGGGTGATGAGGTCAGACCAAGAGGCATCCAATCGCCGACCGGCCAATCAAACGGTTTGTCGGAGTTGGTTTAGAAAACTGAAAAACCCGCCGCAATGCGACGGGCTTTTGCTTTCTTTGTGCAATGAGGGGAGGCATAGTGCCCGCAGTCTCAAAGCTCATGCTCTATATGGCACCGAAAGTCTTTACTGTCAATGTATCCACCGTTCACGGCTGATGAAGAACACCACCTTCCGAACGTCTTATCCGCACCTAGGTTTGCGACCTATCTGCGCGAAACCGGCAATGATAGGACGCGGGCTCTCCACCTATACCACTGGAATCTTCAAGTATCAGCCGCGTTCATGGTTCCACTCCATGTTTTGGAAGTTGCGCTGCGAAACGCGATCGTGGAAGCAATCGAAGCTGTCCACGGAGGAACATGGCCTTGGACACAAGGCTTCATCCGTTCGTTGCCGAACCCGCGCGGTCCGGCATACAGCCCCAAACGAGACCTCGAAGGCTGCGCAGCACAGCAACCCACTGCCGGAAAGGTAGTCGCCGAACTGAAGTTCGTGTTTTGGGAGAAGATGCTGACAAACAGGCACCAAGGCAGACTGTGGGACGATCATTTCTACGCAGTGTTTCCGGACGCGCCTCGTGGTGTCGCTGCCAACCAGCGCCGATCTGAATTAAGGTCTGACATTGAAGCCGTGAGGAGGCTCCGCAACAGAATCGCACACCATGAGCCTGTTTTTCCGCGCGCCCTTCAGGATGATTTTGATCGGATCATCCGCTGCATAAGATGGCGCAACGAAACGACCAGCAACTGGGTGCTAGAAATCGAGACTGTACGCGCACTCCTCGCAGTGCGCCCCTAAGCGTCCCGCCCCGCGAGATACTCCGCCAGCACAGGACTGGCCTCGCCCTTTGCAGAGCTGAGCAGCTCCGAGCCGGCAAGCGAGGCTTTCGACAGGCGCACGAGGCCGCCGGTTTCCTCGATGCGGTAGCAGCGGCGCTTTTGACGCCCGCGCCTGTAGTGGGTCGCGGTGACAATCTGGCAGGTGCTACCATCGGTGAGCGTCACAGGCGCTGCGAGCTTGATCTTGTCGCCTTCCTCGTAGTCCGGGATCGACGCCCAGTCCCGGCAGCGCTGGCGCCAGTCCTGGGCGTAGCTGTCCGGGTCTTTCAGGTCGGAGAGAAGCTCGATCAGCGCAAGGGGCGCGCGCGACGCGTTCGGGCCAGCGCTTTCCTCCATGTCCTTGTAGCCCCAGCAGCCGTCATCGTATCGGGTGAGGAAGACAGCCCCGAAAGTGACAGAGCCATCCGCATCGGTCATATAGGTCGAGTCTTCGACAGGGGTGCCGTCGAGATTGGTGACCCTTGCCGCCGCATACCAGGTGGAGCCGACCTTGCAGGCCTTGACCAGTTCGGTTTTGCGCGTGTCGCCCTCAAAGGTACAGAGCCGGGCAATCTCCGCTTTCTCGTCCGTGTAGGTCTGGACGCGGCGATCGGTGTAGAAGAGCCAACCCATCACGCCACCCTCCGGTCATCGATTTCCATCAGGGCATCGAGCGGCACGCGGTAGGGCTGCATGGCGTCGAAATCCTCGCAATTGCCGCAGTTCTGCACGATCGCGAAGGTGTCGCAGGCATCCTTGAGGATGACCCGGAAGGTGCCGCCGAGGCCCGAGGGCACTTCGTAGGTCCCGCCGATGAGATAGTCCGAGGCCCGGCGTACGAAGACGCGGATGCTGTGGCCATCGGTGGCGAGCCGGATCGCACCCCGCCCTCGGTCGATGAGCACCTGCACGTCATCCAGGATGTCGGTGTAGAACTGACCGGTCAGATCGCGAAACGCCATGCGGCGCTGCGCCATCCAGTCGGTATCCCGAAACGGGTTCATGCCATCGGCGAAGGCGAAGGAGGGATCGGCCTGCTCGGTCGTGACGATGCGGGTGGTTGTGCCGTCGATGCCGTTCGAGCGCAGATGCACGCCGTTGCCGACGATGAGGATCAGGGCCGGCCTGTCCACGGGCCCGTTCCAGTTGGGCAGGAAGGTTTTGCAGGCGCGCGCATGCGCAATCTGCGCCGCAACTGCGGAGGCAGAGAACTTGAGAATAGCCATGGGGATGTCTTTCCGTTGGGTGTGGAAGGGTCGACCCGCGCGGGTGCAAGATCCACGCGCGGGTCGTGTGATGGCTCAGGCCGCTTGCGCGACCTCGCTGTCAGGCTCGGCGGTTTCCGCAGCGGGCGCCGTCTCGTCACAGACGACACCGGCGGTCTGCATCATCGGCGGGCACCAGGCGGCCACGGCGGCACGCTGTGCGTCGGTGAGCGTGGCGAAAGGCTCGGCGAAGAGCTTGTCGCAGAAGGCGACGATCTCCTTCTTGCTCGATGAGGCCAGCGTCACCGCCTCCTGGGCGAGGCCCAGATCGTCGCCGAGGACCTTCAGGAGCCAGGCCTTCTTGAAGCGATTGAACAGCGCCGCGTTCGGCGTCCAGTGGGCGCGGATATCGGGCATGATCTCGATCTCGAAGTCATGCATCAGGCTGTCACGCTGCCGGTCCCGCGCGAAACAGGACTGCGTCGTGCTGGCGGTCGCATAGGCCACGAGCTTGGCCTTCTCGCCGGCGTCCAGCGCCCGAAACGCCGCGAACTGATCGGCAGGGGACCGGGTGTCATCGAGCCAGGAGAGGTCCAGCGCATCATGCGCCGCCGCCACCTGCTCAAGCGAGGTCTCGTCGATCTCGTCCATCTTGGCATGGCTGCGGTATTCCTTGCGGGCCTCGACCTTGATCGCCTGAGTGACGCTCATGCCGGTGCCCAGAACGTCACTGACCAGCTTGAAGAGCGTCAGATCGAGCGTGGTCTCGGGGTGCAGCGCCATCGCGGCGCCAAGGGCCATTGCCCGCTCGGTCTTGAGATCCTCGGCCAGCGAGGCCGGGTAGTTGATCTCGCCGGCGTCCGGAGTCTCCTCACCGGTCAGGGTACTCGAGGCGCCGCGCTTGCCCTCGTCTTTCACGGTGTCCTCCGGGCGCACAAGGCCCACATGAAGCATCACCTTCCCACTCGACCAGGACGCGATCACGCCGGCGCGGGCGAGGTCCTCGGCGCTATAGGCCTCTTGCAGGTCGCGAGCTTCCTCCTCCAGCGTGTCCACACGGTCGTAGAGGGCGTTGTATGCGTCGTCCTCAAGCCCTTCATCCTCCATCTCGAGCTGGAGTTGCTCGAGCGCGGCGGTGATCTCGTCGATGCGCTTCTGGGCAGCCTCATCCGGCTCGATTGGGCCGGGATAGACGCGGCCATAGTCCGCCATGGTCGCGTAATCATAGCGGACCATCGCATCGGCCCAGGCAAAGCCAAGTTTTGCGCAGGCCTCCTCAGCGGCAGCCCCAAGTTTCTCGAGCAGGATGGTCTCGACCAGCGCCGCATCCTCGAGCACCGAATGCTCTTCCAGAAGGTCAGCTGCGACAGCGCCGCCCCTCGCCTCGTAGTCTTCACGCACGAAGGCCCCGATATCGTCGCTGACCTGCACGCCGCGGGACTTGAGCGCCTGACGGACAGTATAGGCCTGCAGATAGCTGTCTTCTTTGGTGAGTGCCTCGAAGACCTCGCGCTGCACCTCCTGGCTCGGATGCTCCGCAAAGGCCTTCATCGTGTCGAGCGTGATCGTCTTGGCCCGGGCAGCCGCGCGGATGTCGGGGTGAATCAGGCCATAGCGCAACCGACCCTTCACGGCGGCGACGGTCGTGCCGAATGTCTTCGCGATGGTCCCAGGCGTCTGGCCGTCGACCTCCATCATCCGCGCGAAGGCCTCGAACTCGTCGATGGCATTCATCGGCGCTTGCGTGATGTTCTCGGCGAGCGACAGCGCCGTGGTGACGTCACAATCATCCGGCACGAGGCGGCAATCGACCTTGGTCTTCGTGGTGAACCCCTTTGCGGCCTTGTCCGAGATCAGCTCCTTCAGCGCGGCGTGACGACGCCCACCCGCCAGCACGGCGTATTTGCCGTCGAGCTTCTGGACCAGCAGCGGTTGGAGCAGTCCCAGCATGGCGATGCTGGCTTTCAGGTGTGCGATGTTCTCGGGGTCGTAGGTTTCCGGCGAATTGCTGCGCACATTGGCGGGATGCGGGACCAGATCGCCGATGGCGACGGAGACGGGTTTGAAGCTTGCGGTCATGGGATATCCTTCTCGATGGATTTGGAGCGGCCCGCGCGTTCATGCGCGTGACCAATCCCCGGCTTCGGGGATCACCACGACAAAAGGCCCGCTTTGCCTTTTTGGGGGCAGCGGGCCTTCATCGTCTGAGATGTCAGGGGGAGGCGTCCCCTGCCCTTCTACCAGTCGCGCGCCAGCATGATGGTCAAAACGCGCATGGTGGTGGCAGGATTGTCCGGGGTCTCAGCCCCGTAGCGGAAGTCCGAGTCTGCTTCATAGAGATCAATCTTCCAGAACACGGTCTCTCCCCGGATCTCGACCGCCCCGAAATCGTGCCAGCCCTCGGGATCATTCTCAGGCTCGAACGTGGCAAACTCACCGGTGGCCTTCACCGCCTCGGCCATGAAGCCGTCACCGGCCTCCATAAGCGCGCGGGTGACATGCATTCGGCCCTGGATGGGCTGCGCGAGCGGTACTCCAAGGCATGCGAGCCTGCGAAACGCGTCGTTCTGCGCCGCGATCACACTCGGATCAGGGCGGTCTGTTTGGGGTTGTGCGGTCATGGACATGGGGTTCTCCTTTGAGAAGTTGAAACACCCAATCCGAAGCTCACTTTTCCTTTTCCGCACGGCGGATGAATCGAGGCCGAAGGCGCCCTATCCGAACAGCCCCTTGGGTCTGTAATTCGGGTTGGGGATGGTTTCGATCCAGCCGCCCTGTTCCTTGATGGTCTCGAGCGCTGCCGAGAGTGGATAGGCGCCCTCGGATGGGCTCCACCAATAGGCACCGCGTTTGAAGGTGATGATCTTGCGGCGGCCATCTTCGAAGCAGGCCACCCGCAGCGTCTTGGGCTCCTTGCGTGACATGGGCTTCTCCGTTCTCCCTGTGGTCAGGCGGCCTCGGCGCTGCGCCCTGCCCTTCCCGCCTCCGACCGTGCGATCAGGTAGTCGCAGGCGCGCTGCGCGTCCGCGGCGTGCTTGAAGATGGCGCCCTTGTCCGAGCGCAGAACGCGCAGCCAATTGTAGAGATACGCCGCGTTCATCTCGAGCGTATGGGCGGTAAAGCCGAGCGTCTGGCCAAGGAACACCGAGGTCAGCTCGGCGACGATCTCTTCGCGGGCATAGGCCGTGTTGCCGAAACGTGACAGACCGTAGTCGCGGTTCAGTCGATGGCGCGCCTTGGTGGCATGAGTGTTATGCCGATGTCGGCATAAGGGTCATAATGCCGAGGTTCGGATTATGCCGCGCCGATCCTCACTGACAGCTGCACAGTGGGAAGATCAGCGCGGTGTGTCGGCATAATTCAGAGCGCTTCCAAGAACGATAAGAGCTCGTCACCCGGCCGGTATCGTCCAGTCTTCTGATCAACCGGCTTTGTCAGAGCCATCGCCCGTTCCTTTAGTTCGATATCGGCATGGATGTAGACCTGTGTCGTCTCAATCGACTCATGGCCCAACCAAAGCGCGATGATTGTTCGATCCACGCCGCTCTGCAGAAGCTGCATCGCGGCCGTGTGGCGAAGAACATGGGGCGTAACGCGCTTCAATCTGAACGTCGCATTTTCAGAGGCAGCGGTGGCCGCATGCTTCCGAACGATCCTTTCGACTGCATCGCGGCTTAAAGGCTTACCGCGGATCGTCGCGAACAGTGGATCGTTTGGCTCGGCGCCAATTTGAGCAAGCCACGCCCGCAACGCTTCCCGACTATCTGCACGGAGAGGGGTCGCGCGTTCTTTTCTGCCTTTGCCCATGCATCTGAGATGCGCTCCGGTTCCGAGCTCGACATCGCCGATGCGCAAGCTGATCAGTTCCGATACGCGCAGGCCAGTTTGCAGCAGTGTAAGCAGCAGAACCCAATCGCGCCACCCGAACCACGTCGACTGGTCAGGCGCCTTCAGCAACAATTCCATTTCGCCTCGGTTCAGGAAGTCCACGACACGTTTTTCGTGCCGCTTGGATGGCATAGCCAGCACCTTCTGGCAGTGATGCAGCAAATGGGGTTCACTGCCCGCGACGTATTTGAAGAACGAGCGAATGGCCGCAAGCCGTGTGTTCCTGCTTCGGGCGCTGTTGCCGCGTTCATCCTCACAGAACGTTAAGAACCGACCGACAATATCAGCATCGATATGAGCCACATGCAGGTCAGTCGGCGGTAGTTTGGTCTCTGCTGCCGCGTATTTCAACAAGAGCCTGAAGGTGTCGCGATAGCTGGCAATCGTGTTCGGACTCGCCTGCATCTGGGTCAACAGCCGCTCCGTGAAGAACCGCTGCACGTAGGCAGGTAAGGGATAGGTCGCGATCATGACGTGCCCTCCAGAACGCGCTGCTCGGCGTGTGCCGCGGCAAGCTGCATCAGTTCGGGCACCGCCTCGATGTACCAGAATGTGTGCTTTGGCTCAGAATGGCCGAGGTAAGTGCTGAGCTTGTACATTTCGGCTTCGATGTCCCGGCCATCCCGGAACCAGTCCAAAATGGTGTGAACGGCAAATGTGTGCCGCAAGTCATGGATACGTGGCCCGTGGCCATGTCTGTTGAAGGCTTGCGGTGACCGAAGCCCGATGTTCTTGCTGACCTGCGCGAAGTTGTAACGTGCCCCACAATCTCCTGCTGGTTCACCATCTTCCTTGATAAAGAACATGCTCGATTCTTGCGTTACCAAACGATCTCGCAATTTTGCGTAGCCAGCCAGCCGATTGGCCGTGTCATTGTTGATGGGAAGTTGCCGGTCTTTGCCATTTTTTGTGTTTCTGAGTGTGAGTAGGGTTTGGACCAGATCGACGTCATGTCGTTCCAGGGATAAAGCTTCGTTCACGCGCATGCCCGTCACCGCGATCAAACCGAACAGGGTCTGCCAAAGAGCGCCGCGGAGACCATAAGGTGACGGTAGCTGACCAGCTTCTGCAACGATTTCTGCAATCTGGATCGGTGCGTAAATGTATGGCACCCGCCTTCGATATCGCCCGGTGACAAGCTGACTGGATGGAACCTCGGTCTGGTCATCGTGCTCTGCAAGCCAGAAGGCAAACCTGCGCACCATACCAAGGCGATGAGCCCATGTGTTGTTATCCGCACTGCCGTAGTTCGCCTTCCAATCGAGGAACAAGGGCGTCGAGATGCATTGGAACCCGTTCTCATCGCCAAACCTCGTGAACTTGCGCAACACGCGCTCGTCAAATGAGAGATCAAACCCCATCGAACGTCGAAGGGCGAGGTATTCGTCAAGTCGTTGAGTAAGCGTCTTCATTGTGCGTCTCCCGAGACGGGCCAAGGCCGCGAGATGGAGCGCAAGGCATCCACATCATGTTGCGCGTAAATCGTCGTTGTCAGCGGGGAACGGTGACGCAAAACGTCGCCGATCTCGGCCAGTGATGCTCCCTTTCGCAGCATATCAGTCGCGAGGCTGTGCCTGAGAATGTGGCTACCGACGTAGGCTTGTGGTGGACTGATACCAGTTGCGTCATAGGCGTCGCGCAATATCCAGCGCAGGATTTGGGCATCCTTGAACCGCTTGAACGGCGGTTTCACCGATACGAATAGGGCACGGTCCGGGCCGCGACGTTCATTCTTGATGTAATCGACAATCGCCTCGCCTACTTCTGCCGACATGGGCATCCGATCATGCAACTGCCGTTTCCCACGGATAAGGATTTCACCGGCGCGCCAGTCGATGTCGTCCAGTTCAATGGCCGTAACTTCCGGTGCCCGAAGGCCCAGACGCGCAATTAGCATCAGCATCGCATAGTTGCGCCGACCGGTTTTCTTGTGGTCGCGCACGACCTCTATGAGGCGGTTTACCTCCTCTGGCTCAAGGTATCTCGGAACACCTGTCGGTTTTGGTTGTTTTGCCTTCGGCACAGCACTGCTTAGATTGCGTTCCGTTTTGCCGCTCCAGAACAAGAACTGGAAGAGATTGCGCAGATGCGACGGGCCGGTTTTGTCACGCGGCGCGTTTTGCGCCTCCCGCAAGCGAAGAATGAAGCCCGAGATATCGTCGGGCATGATGCTGTTCAAATCGCCCAGATCGGGACCAAACTTCGCAGTCAGGAACCGGTCGTAGAACCGCAGACAGTGGTAGATGGTGTCCGTGGACAGGCCTCGTTGATCGCGGAGGTAGGTTTCGTATTCGCGTTTCAGTACTGCCCTTGGCGACATGTCGAGCGGTGGAACTGGACGCACAGGGGCAGATGCGTTCTCGATCAAATAGTCCCTGAACCGGTTCAGACGGTACAGGCAGTGCTTCTTGTCCTTCGCCGACGCAGCCTCGACGATCGGGGCTGCAAGATTGTCCATGATTTCATCTGTAAGGTCAGCAGGACTGAGCTTGACCGACAATAGGGCTTCCCAAAGAGCTAAAGCATTCGACTTGTACTTGACGACTGAGCCCTTGCTATATCCCTCGTCTTGGATGCATTCGCCGAAGAGCTCGGCATGGTTGATCAGGCTTGGCAGAGGTTGGACTCTGCGAGATGGTTGAGATTTCATAAGCATTCCCTTCAATTGGTTGAAGGTTGTGCTTATGGCAGATCAACAAAGCAGACGCTCATAGGCCCATGCCTAAACTACAGGATGCGGGACGAAGCAGTCATTACCAAAGTTATGCAACTTCCGCGTGGCTTGCCATCTGCTTGGACTGTCGCCGACGGCTAATCATCTTCCGCTACGGATTGTGCACCGCCCGAAGCTCTCGGCATTGTTTCTGTAAGGATGGACTCCAACAGGTCGATGAATGCGCGCAAGCGAGCGGAGACGTGGCGACGTGAAGGATAGACGATGAAAATACCGGACGCCGGACCCTGCCATCTGTGCATGATTTGAACCAGCGCCCCTTGGTTCAGAGCGTCTGCGGCCACAAGAGCCGGGATCAACGCGATGCCACCGCCGGCAATGGCCGCCTCGCGGACGGCGTGTAGCGAACCCAGGGTGATTGTACTTCGCGGTTTCAGATCAGCCCGCCGGTCACCATTTTCCAGCAACCACGGAACCGGAGCACCGCGCGGCGCGAACGAGATCGTCCGCCAATCCAAAAGGCTTTCCGGCTCATCCGGCAAAGTCCGTTCCGCAATAACATTCGGACTGGCGACCAGGATCGTGTGCGACCATGCCAGAGGTCGGGCGATACAGTCGGAATCCGGCAAGGGTCCGATACGGACAGCACAATCGAACCCGTCGTCGATCAGATCGGAACGCTGGTCAGTGAAGACAACATCGATTTCCGTCTCGGGCCAGCGTGCGGTGTAAGAAGCCGCAAGCCCGCCCAGCAATTCCTGTCCCAACATCATCGGGACGGAGACACGCAGCCGGCCGCGTGGCTCCAAGCTGCGATCCCGCATCAACCTCTCAAGCTCATCCGCTTCGGCGGTTAGTTGGAGCGCGCGTGGCAGAAGCAATTCGCCATCCGGCGTCAGGCGCAACTTTCGCGTGCTGCGTTCGAGCAAGCGAAGATCAAATGATGCCTCAAGCATCTGGACGCGTTTCGATAGCGTCGACCTCGGTACACCCGTCTCTTCCGACGCAGCGGCAAACGACCCCGCGCGGACAACTGCGACGAAATCTTTAAGCTCTTCGATATTCATACCCTATAATCCAATATTTTGGATGAAGATGTCAAATTTCCCATACTAATCCAATAAAGCGAACAGAGATAGATATACGGTATTGTTTTTATCGGAGGCTCCAATGAACCAAGCACACCCCATCATCGGCATCATCGTCGGCAGCACGCGGCCCGGTCGGAACGCACTGGCGGTCGCAAAATGGGCAACCGAAATTGCGGGGTCTCGTACCGACGCTTCATTCGAGATGATCGACATTGCCGATTTCGGCCTGCCCCTGCTTGACGAACCGTTCTCGGCGCTTGCATCGGCGCGGATGGGCAGGGAGTACACTCAGCCGCATACCAAAAGATGGTCGGATACGATTTCGCGTTTTGACGGATATGTCCTGATCGCACCCGAATACAACTTTGGTATTCCCGCCGCCCTTAAGAATGCGCTCGACTATCTTCACGCGGAATGGAACGACAAGGCGGCTGGCTTCATAAGCTATGGGTCGAACGGCGGCGTGCGTTCAACCGCGCAGCTACGCCTAGCTCTGGCCGAATTGAAGGTCGCAACAGTCGTTCCAGAGGTCGGCATGTCGCTTTATACCGATTTCGAAAATTACTCCGTCTTCAAGCCCGCCGAGGTCCACACGCAGCAGGTGCATGCGATGCTGGATCAACTCGTTTCCTGGAGTTCGGCTCTCCTGCAGGTTCGTGGAAAAGCCCATGCCTAAGGTTATGATCCGCTACAAGCTGCGACCCGGCGAGGTGCAGGAGAATATCGCTCTACTCCGCGCATTATTCCAAGAGTTGGCAATCGAACGTCCGCCCGGCCTCATCTACGAGGCTTACCTGCTCGCGGACGGGTTGAGTTTCGTGCATCTCGTCGATAGCGCCACCGGTGCGCAACCCTTTGGCCATCTTCCCGGCTATCGCAGGTACCGCGATACAGTCGCAGCGCGTTGCACCGAACCGCCCCAGATGATCGGCATGGACCCCGTCGGTGTATTCAACGCCCTTGCCAATTGACAGTGCGGCAACCTGCAACAATTCACCTTCTGAAGGGGATTCCGAAAAATTTCTCAATGTCGTGGCTGGCTCTTAGTTCGAATTCGCTGCGCTCTGTGCGAACGACCGCTGTTTGTTGTTCTTGTATTATGCCGACATACGGCTCTGAACTTCCAATTGCGCAACGGCTTGCGAGGGCCGGCGCGGCATAATCCGAACCTCGGCATTATGGGCGAGCTCATGCGCCCAGACCCCGTAGAAATTCCGCGGGTTCTCGAAACGCGCGATCGACGGCATGAACACCTTGTCCACGGGCGGCAGGTAGTATGCTTCCGTCCCCGTGAAGACGGTCGTGATGTCGATGGCGTCGAAAAACACCTGCATATGCGGGATGGGTTCGGAGGGTGGATGTTCAGGCACTGGCTCCGGGTCGGGGTAGAAACTGTCGGGCAGACCCTCGATCTGGCAAGCGTTGAACACGCGGTAGGATTTCTGGAAGCGGAAGATACGGGCTTCCTCGGAGTGATCATCGCCGTCGCTGCGGTCGTCCTCGCCGCCGGCGTCTTTCCGGCTTTGACCGTAGTAGACTACGACAGAGGACTTCTCGCCCTTGCGCACCTTCGCGTCCAACGCATTGGCCTGCGGCAGCGTCATCCAGAAGGGCGAGCTATGGCCCGCCATGACGGTGCGCATGGTCAGCAGGAAGTTGTTGACCCCCTGGTAGGGTTCCCCGCCCACGCGCAGGGGGCGAGAACTGCCACCTGCGGTCCAGGGCTTGCGCCACGGCAGGACGCCGCGCTCGATGATGCGGATGATTTCGTTCGTGATGACCTCGGAGGCATCGAATTTGGGCGTGCGGGATCGGGCCATGGCGGGCGTCCTTTCGTGTGGTGGTGAGAAGATTGGGGATCAGATTGACCGACAGGGCCGCGGATCGTTGGCGATCCTGGCACCGAGGGCTTCGACCATGTCGATGTAGGTGGTCAGCGAGACAGACTGGCCGGCACCTGAATGGTCAGGGTCGACAGATCTGTCCCGCGCCACCCGCGGCAAGTTCGCGAATGCGATGACATCGGTGACGGGTCGGATATCGATGAACGGGGTCCCTCGTGCGACCGCAAGAGCGGCCAAGGGAAAGCGTTCGATCGGCGCGAAAGTCGACACTGTGGTCCAGCCGAGATGAAGGAACGTCCCACCCTCCCCGCAGATCACATGCGCGTTTGGCAATAACGCCGCCTGCTTCAGATGGCCGAGATCACGCATGACGGTCTCGCTTTCGAGCCGCTTCGCCAGCCCCGTCTGGCCAGTTCGGCGTAGTTCTCTATGCCGCCACCAGGAGGCAGCGGTCGCGCGCAACACGCGCAAGACACCTGTTTGCATCGGAATGCCCTTCATCAGGAAAGACAGACCGGAATCCGGCCCGGACCCATCTGAGGGACCCCAAAGGCCCTCATCCGTCAGTCACAAAACCCGAAGAACACTTTCACTTTTCGTGGACCAAACCCATGAAACACCCAACCGCCACCGAACTGTACTGGTACGACGGGATCAGAACTTCCACAGGGCCCATCGGCTAGACCTGTGGCGGTTCCTTCTTCACGAGATAGCCCAGACCGCTCAATCGGCCCGCAACTGCCAACTTCTTCGTAAAGCGTGCTGATGCTTTGGCTTCCCGTCGATGTAGCGGATCGGCACCCTGGAAAGGGAAATCATGTCGATGAAGGCTGTTATGGGCATGATTTCTCATCGCGAATACCAAAAAACGCAATAACCTATTGTTATTAAATCATTTTCCTCCATCTGACGGATCAGATCATTCCGCAGCCAACATCAATGCACTCTTTTGAAGAGTTCGGGTGTCATGAAATCAAGAGATTGAGTTGCAACCGCTGTTCTGCGATGTCCTCGTCGTCCACTACGACCAAATCAGCGGAACGCGGGACCGCTGGCAACCAGCTGCTGCGCTTGAGGAACCGATTGCCTCGTTGGCCATGTCGCCATTATCGAAGTGACTGAGAAGTTACCGGCTCCCCCTTCCCCGCGCGCGGGAATTCGAGGATCGAGCCCTTGGTCAAACGGTTTTGGCAACCATCGATCGTCTGCTCCTTGTGCGCTACGGCCCGTAGCCACGATATCATGCAACAGACATCCACAACCTACCTCTCAGGCATTAGCACCGATGAAGGCCAAGCGAATATCCGAGGCCAAGACCCAAATCGCCGTCAGCAGGCGCCGGATAGCGTAGAGCCAATTGTTGAGGGTATTCATCATCAGATCTCAGACATCGAAAAGGGCAGGGGCCGCGGAGGCGCGCAACTGCTAGGTTGGCTGCAGCGCAACGCTCTGTATGTTCTTGGCTAGCCGCCTTTGCGCTACTAGCAGCGATGGTCACCAGCTGAGGTTTTACCATGATGATCGGGATTCCCTCGTCATCAGAGCTTCGCCGGGACGAAGGCGAAAGCCACTTTCACGATCTCAAATACCGCCACACCTCAACCCCCTAACTTTTCTCTCTCGAACACCGTTTGTGTGCCGAGAGCCTACTTAACAGCTGTTAAGTTATGCCATGCCAGCCGCACGAGATCGGAGTTTAACAGCTGTTAAGCCGCGTTCCGCCGGCCAATCAATGCCATGACCATTGGGCCACAGGAAAACTCGCCTGCCGCAGCTTTGGCAGTCAGAGCTCGCAAGTATCCACCAGGCGATCTTATGTCGGCGAAGCGTTCCAGCATGGCAGCAACGACGATCGACGCTTGCTCCGGACCCATGAACCGCTGTGCTTCTTCCCATGCAGACGCACTGATTCCCATGGCTGGCCGCACATGGCACGCCGCATCGAAGAGCTGATGCCAATGCCGGATCTCACCTTGGTAGAAGGTTTTAAGCGAGGGACATGCCGCGATCACTAGGTGCAGCGGGATCTTTGGCAGGTGTCTTGTGTCCTGTTCATCGACGTCAGCCACAGCCTCATCCGTGTCCACATCTGGCACACCCGCCGCCGCCCCGCTTTTTTCTAAAGCAGGTTCAAGATCTATAGATTCTTTATTTGAATTATGATGGTGATGCTCAGAATGGGCATCATTGGTGTTCATTTCTTCTGTTTCAGGGCCATCAATGATGTTGCGTGCCTGGTCAAGGAGAGCTTCAAGGTCGGCTCGATAGGCCGCGAGGTCCTCAATTGAAAGCTTGCGGCGAAGCGCGCGGGCTGTGAGTGCAGCCTTGTCGCGAAGCTGATCCCAGAAGCCTAGGCCGGGCTGTATCTCGTCTCCGAACTCGGCGAGGGCCGCGAGGTCGCGTCGCATGAGGCTTACGACCTCTCTCAGGCGCCTGACGCGCTCCTCAGCCTCACGTACGGCCTCTGCGGCCCGTGCTATCTCCTCGGACTGACAGTAGAGCGGGGAAAGATCGAAGCCAAAGGCAACGCGATCTTCGCCGTGCTTGCGGACGTAACGCTTCCCGTTGGGGCTATCGCGCCGCTGGAGCAAGCCAGCCTCGACAAGACGCGCGAGGTGACGACGCATCGTGGAGCAGGGCATACCATTCAGGCGCTCACAGATCGCCTTGTTCGAGGGGAAGACGACCATCTTGGCGTTCCCGCCAAGCGCATCGTCCGGAAAGAAGCTGAGGAGCCCCTGCAAAACCGTCAGATCACGTTCCGAGACCCCAAAGGCCGCTTGCGCCTTGGAGAGCTCGCGCAGGAGTTCCCACTTGTTAACGGGTCTGGCTGGAACAGATGCCTCGGGTCGCTCAATGACGCGCAAATGGGCGTGCGAAATCGGCCGCATAAACGGCGAGATTGGTGTGTACTCCATGAAAATGTCCACGAAGACAAAAATTCTAGGGCCCGCGAATCGCTTTGCGCTTGCGGGGTAGGGGCCAGAACGCTACATTCAGAAGTGCGAAAACTGAGATTTTGTAGCGGGCTGATCCCGGTGCGAAACCTTACAAAGGTCTCGTGAAGCTAGCTTCTCGGGGCCTTTTTCTTTTTGCCTGTATCGTGCCTCCTTCTTGTTGGTTGCTCTTCCTCAGTCTCCTGAACGCTTCCAGCGCTCATGAAGCTCGGTAATCAGCTTTGGGGCGTTGCCCTCCAACCAGCTGATAAAATCAGGTTCATCCGTAGTTAGATCAAGTTTGAGCTGCTTGCCTTGGCGGCCGGTCTTGACCGTCGCAGCTCCAACACCGGGGATCGCCAAAGCAGGCACACCCTTTCTAGACGGGCTTGCTTTCTTCTCTGCTCTCTTCGCAGCTGCCAGAACTGCGAGAAACGCACGCTCAGAAACCTCATCGACCGAGCCGGAACTTTCGGACTTGGCTGCATGAGCTACGGCTTGCAGTTGGTCTCGATCACCGTCGTAGGCACCCAAAGCCTTTTTGAGCTCTTCCCATCTCGGGCGACCAATCCCGGGAGCCGCACCAATTGCCTGGATGAGTTCCTCGCCGACCGTCCGAACGACACTCAAGAGTTGTGAAACCCCAGCTTCGTGGAGGTTAAGGACTTCGGCGACACCTCGATTGGTGCGCTCAGCCCCTTCCAAATGATCACCGTCCAGAAGTGCCGTCGCAACGAGCGCACGCTCAATAAAGCTAAGATCACGACGCTCTTGGTTCTCGAGAAGCTGATCTCGAAGCGCTTGATCACCTTCAACCTCTGTGACGATGGCTCGAACTTTGATACCGAGTTCGCGACATGCTTCCAAGCGTCTGCGGCCATAGATCAGGTTGTAGCGATCGCCTTCCAGTGGGCGGACCAAGACAGGCACACGCTGACCGTTCTTGGAAATAGAGTTCTTCAGGCCCTCAACGTCAATCTGAAGCCTGTCATCCAACCGTCCTTCGGTAATAATCTGCGCCGGATCGATCTCAAAAACACCGCCACGCAGTCGGCGCCCTTCAAGAGCGTCAGGAGCGTTGCGAAGGGTCTGCAGCGGCAGGCCAAGTTTAGGCTTTCTTGCCATTCCGCCCCCATGTGTTCTGGATGATTTCAGCGATCTCATCGTTCACTGCGTTCATAGATTCGATCGCACGATCAAACGTCTGACGCGTGAAGTCCTTCTTGTCAGCTTCGTAGAGCGTTTGCTTGGTCAAGCCGGCATCAGAAATTGCGGTCGACTCAACCATGTGATTGGTCAGGACCGACCTCCCAAAGAGCCCGCGAATGAAGGCGATGACTTCGGTCTGTGGCGCGTCGCCGACTTTGTATCGCGTTGGCAAGAAGCGAAGCCAATCGAAGCGCAGATTTGCGCCTGCATCCCTGATTACTCCAAGGAGATCCGCAGTCATTCGCAGGAATTGGGACATCGACATAAGGTCAAGCATCTGGGGGTGAACCGTCACGAGCACACCCGAGGACGCGGAAAGTGCTGACATCGTCAAGAAACCAAGTTGTGGCGGACAGTCGATCACAACAACGTCGTAGTTCGCTTCAACACTATCGAGTGCGTCATGAACTCTCGCGAAGAACGCCTTCGCTCCGCCTCGCTGGATCGCAGCAGGCGTCTCGTGCTCGAACTCCATGAGTTCAAGGTTGCCCGGGATAAGATCAAGGCCGCGGATGTAGGTTTTGCGGATCACTTCGGCGATCGGAACCGGATCGTCATAGCGAACGGCATCATAGAGGGTTCCGCCCTCCATGAGGTCGAGTTCTGGCTGGATTCCGTGAAGAGCCGAAAGAGATGCTTGGGGATCGAGATCGATCGCAAGAACCCTGTACCCCTTGAGCGCCAAGCGCTGAGCGAGGTGAGCAGACGTCGTCGTTTTGCCCGATCCGCCCTTGAAGTTCACCACTGAAACGACTTGAAGCTCGTCACCGTCGCGACGTCCAGGCACGTAAGTTCCAGACTTCTTTGCATTTCCTTCAAGCGTCTGACGGATTTCCCAGATATCGTCGAGCGTATAGCGACGATGACTTCCAGCCGTCGTCTCGACGTCAACGATCTTTCCTTCTCGATGAAGCTTCCGAAGATAGGTATGGTCGACACCAAGGAGTTCAGCAGCTTCGCCGCTGGTCAAAGTGCGCATCACCTTCTTTGCATCCGGTGGGAAGTGTGCAGCGCGCTGAGCATGCAGGTTCGACGCGAGAAGTTCCGCGTAGTGCCCGATGGCGATATCTAGATCCTGTTCTGCTTCGCTCATGTCTGCCCCGATCCGTGGGCGCGTTTTTTATGTGACCGCGCGTTATTTTTCGAGACTATTGCCCGACCACCCAGATTCGTGCAAGCACTTTCTAGATTTAGTGGCAATCCGTCAGGCCAACACAAGTGTCGTGTTCAGAGGAGCCCCAACTTTTCCGCACGCTCAAGCAGCATTTTGACCGAAGACGGCTGCCAGCTAGTGCGGCCTCGAGGGGTGCGCTCACGCATCGATTCCAGCCGGTCGCAGATCGCCTGCAGTGTGATTTCCGGGTCCGAGCCTTTGATGGCAGCCACGATAGCTGGCAGGCGGTCATCGGTTTCGCGGCGTCCGGCGCGGCCAAGCACTTCATCTAGCAGAAACCCGTCGCGGACATAGGTGTCGCGTAGCCCTTAATTGTGAGATGAGAGATTCAACGAAATCAACGGCTGTCCTTTGCCCTTAAATATGAGATTTTGCCTTTAATTCCGATATTTTTGCCCTTAAACTT